>NZ_JACNAC010000003.1:0-233536 GCF_017349775.1 Pseudomonas sp. GW460-12-10-14-TSB1 | reverse complement strand
TTATTTTTGATTAGCGCGTCCGTGCAATTTGCATGAATGGCCATCGTGCATCCTGCATTTTGCGAGATCGGCGCCGTGGGCAAGGGCAGGGGCGTAACCCTGTGACTGGCGGTTCACGCAAAAGATCCAGCCGGCAAGCCCGGCCCTCGAGTGCGAGGAAGCCGGCGGCGCAGGGGGAGATACAAAACTTTGCAAAAACTCCGTGTACAGGCCAAGAAGCGCTGACGTATTTTTTCGCCAGCAACAGGCTGTGCAGCGATCCTTTTGCAAAGCCCCAAACCTCGATGTTCCGGGCTGTACAGGTCAATCAGACGCTTCACCGACATGGACAGTCATGCGTCGTGATCCTCTGGGTCGCAGGCGCCTGATAATAAGAAAATAGGACGTCATCCATGAACACCATGCTCTGTATTACTGCCAATAGCGCGCCCCCTGTTCTTCTCCAGTTTGCCGTGGCGGCCCGCCCTCGACCCCCAGCCGAATAGCCCTATCGACCCTTGTCTGCCTGCCGGCCTAGCCCGTGCAGGATCCTTTTGCGTCGAACAGGAGCCGTCATGAGCACTCATCAGCACGACATGATCACCTGGGGCATGATGCTGCGAAAGTTGCCCTCCATCGCCCGGGCGTTGCCGCGGGTCATCAAGGGCATGCAGATAGCCAACGTCAAGCGTGCCGATCAGCCCTGCGGACTGGGCTGGACTTTCGAGCAGGCCACGCAACGCAACCCCGACGGCCCGGCGCTGCTGTACGGCGACCGGGTGTTGAGTTATGCACAGGCCAATCAGTGGGCCAACCGGATCGCCCATTACCTGGCAAGCCAGGGCATCGGCAAGGGCGACGTGGTGGCGATCTTCGTCGAGAACCGTCCCGAGTTGCTGGTGAGTGTGCTGGCGGTGGCCAAGCTCGGCGGCATCTGCGCCATGCTCAACACGGCGCAGACCGGCAGCGTGTTGGTACACAGTGTGAACCTGGTGAAGCCGGTGGCCATGATCCTCGGCGGTGAACTGCTGGATGCCTATTCGGCGATTCGCGACCAGGTCGCCATCGACGAGGCGCGCACCTGGTTCGTCGCCGATCCGGATGTGGCGCCCGGGCCAACGCCCGCCGGCTGCATCGACCTGATGACCGCCAGCGCCGACGGCGACTCGGCCAATCCCTCGAGCACCGGCCGGATCTACCTCGACGATCCGTGCTTCTATATCTACACCTCCGGCACCACCGGGCTGCCCAAGGCCGGTATTTTCAAGCACGGCCGCTGGATGCGCACCTCGGCCAGCTTCGGCATGATCGCCCTCGATATGCAGCCGGCCGACATCCTCTACTGCACCTTGCCGCTGTATCACGCCACCGGGCTGTGCGTGTGCTGGGGCTCGGCCATCAGCGGAGCCTCGGGCTTCGCCATTCGCCGCAAGTTCAGCGCCAGCCGGTTCTGGGAAGACGCCCGCCGGTTCAAGGCCACCACCATCGGCTATGTGGGCGAGCTGTGCCGTTACCTGATCGACCAGCCCGCCAGCGAGCACGACCGTGACAACAGCGTGGTGAAGATGGTCGGCAACGGCCTGCGCCCCGGCGTGTGGGGGGCGTTCAAACAGCGTTTCGGTGTAGAGCATATCTGTGAGCTGTATGCCGCCAGCGACGGCAATATTGGCTTTACCAACGTGCTCAACTTCGACAATACCGTGGGCTTTTCCCTGGCGCCCTGGGCGCTGGTGGAGTACGCCCACGACACCTGTGCGCCGATCCGCAACGGCTCGGGCTTCATGCAGAAGGTCGCCCGGGGCGGGCAGGGCCTGCTGCTGGCGAAGATCGACGACAAGGCGCCGCTGGACGGCTATACCGAGCCGGAAAAGAACCTGAAGGTGATCCTCACCGACGTGTTCGAGAAGGGTGACCGTTACTTCAATACCGGCGACCTGCTGCGCGATATCGGTTTCGGCCATGCGCAGTTCATCGATCGCCTGGGCGATACCTATCGCTGGAAAGGCGAAAACGTCTCCACCACCGAGGTGGAGAACATCCTCCTGCAACATCCGCAGGTCGCCGAGGCGGTGGCCTATGGCGTGGAGGTGCACAACACCAACGGTCGCGCCGGGATGGCGGCGATCACCCCGGCCGAGTCCCTGGCGACCCTGGATTTCACCGAACTGTTGCAGTTCGCCCGCGAGCATCTGCCGGGCTATGCGGTGCCGCTGTTCCTGCGAGTCAAGGTGAAGATGGAGACCACCGGCACCTTCAAGTACCAGAAGACCCGGCTCAAGGAAGAAGCCTTCGACCCGTCGAAAACCGGCGGCGATCCGGTGTTCGCCTGGCTGCCGGGGTCAGCGACCTACGTCCAGGTAACGGAGGCGGTCCTGGCGGATATTTGTGCTGGCCGGCACCGTTATTGATTCTGGCTATGGCCGCTCTTGAGAAAAAAGGGATGACAGGGCTGGAGCGGCTTGGGGACACTAGCGACTTTTCGATTGACCGAAAGTGGAGTTCCCGATGTCAGACAACAGCCGCCAGATGACCGCAGAAGAAGCCGCCGCGTTTACCGAGCAGGTCTTCAACGTCGCACGTCAAGGCGACGCCCAGATGCTCGACAAGCTGGCGAGCAGCGGTCTGCCGGTCAACCTGCGCAATCACAAGGGCGACACCCTGCTGATGCTGGCCAGCTACTACGGGCATGTGGACGCGGTGCAGGTGCTGCTCAAGCACAAGGCCGACCCCGAGATCCGTAACGACAACGGCCAGAGCCCGATCGCCGGCGCGGCCTTCAAGGGCGACCTGGCTGTGGTCAAGGCATTGGTGGAAGGCGGTGCCGAGGTGGAAGGTTCGTCCTTCGACGGGCGCACCGCGCTGATGATGGCGGCGATGTTCAACCGCACGGAAATCGTCGACTACCTGATCGGCAAGGGCGCCAACCCGCGGGCCACCGACGCCAACGGCGTGAGCGCGCTGGACGCGGCGAAGACCATGGGCGCCGTCGACACCACCGCGCAGTTGCAGAAGTTGCTGGGCTGAACGGTGCATGCCGTCGGGCCAAGGCCATGCCTTGGTCGCGGCGGTAGGTTCGCGGGGCGGGTTTAGGCTATCCTGCGCGCCCGCCATTGACCCGTAACAGGATTCGCCCCATGAAAACCGTCCTCGCCGAACTCATTACCAGAATCAGCTCCGGCTGCATGGGCGAAGAAGAAATCCTGCGGATCGCCGACGAAGCCGCCCAGGCCTACGCCGATCCCCAGGCCTTCCTGGCCGCCAATCCGGACATCAACTACGACGACAGCTTCCCGATTCCGCTGGGCGAATGGGTGGTGGTCGGCAGCCTGCCGGAAACCGTGCTGTTCCAGGCCGACACCTACATGGACCTGTTCGCGCAGATCGTCGCGTCTTTCGGCCCGGGCGTGGCGTTCAACATCAAGCCCAAGCAACTGGCCAAGACCGAGGCCCTGACCGCGCTCAACCGCATCCAGATCCAGATGGGCAGCATGAACCCGGAAAACGGCGGCTACGTGCTGATGAACTTCAGCCAGTTGCTGGACGACGAGCTGCAAGTGGTGCTGGTCTACGGCAACGACGTGCCGCGTGTGCTGGAACTGTGCGCCGAAGCCGGCATCGCCGCCGCACCGTCCCTGGAAGCGCTCAAGGTCGCGGTTCACGTCTGAGCGACCGAGCCACAAGCCCGACCACGCAGGCAATAAAAAGGAACCCCGGCGCTGGCCGACTATCCTAAGTGGGCAAGCCCTCACTTAGGAGCGACACCATGGGTTCCACCTTCAATACGCTGGTCGGCCTGATCATCCTTGCGCTGGACATCTGGGCGATCATCAATGTGCTTAAAAGCAGTGCCGAAACCGGGATGAAAATCCTCTGGGTGTTGCTGATCATCCTGTTGCCGGTGCTGGGCCTGATCATCTGGGCGATTGCCGGGCCGCGCGGTAACGTGCGGTTCTGAAGGCTGACCCCGGTTCGAAAAAGGGCCGCCAGGCCCTTTTTTATGTGACCAAATATGCGCTGCACGAAATTTTCACAAAGTCTCCATGACAATCCGCCAGCGCTGTTTTTCCGCCGCACCCCGTGCGATCTCCGCTTGCGATCCCTGACTCCGGGCCATTGCCGGCCGGGTGAGGGCGCCTGCCAGTAATCAATGGCAATGCCGCTGCTGATCGTGCAACATTTGCGCACCGCGCCATCCCCCCAGCCCTGAAGGGCTACAAGAGGGCAAAGCGCAGCTGCATTTTTTTCGCAACTTCAACTTCCATTGGGTCCTAAAACGATATGGCAAACCCGGACGCCCTGAGTCAGCAGCGAGCCTCGAGTCGCCTGCTGCAACCGACCGTCAAATCGCATCTGGCTTATACGCTGCTCTGCGCGCTGGCCATGATGGTCATGCTGTCTTTGCTGCGCGTGGCGCTGCTGGTCTACAACCGCGAGATGATCCTCGACACACCGGCCTCGACCTTCCTTGAAGCCTTCGCCAACGGCCTGCGCTTCGACGTGCGCCTGGTGGTCTACCTCAGCATCCCGCTGCTGCTGGCGCTGTTCAGTGCCCGGGCCATGGCGGCTCGCGGTTTCTTCCGCTTCTGGCTGACCATCGTTTCGAGCATCGCGCTGTTCCTCGGCCTGATGGAGATGGACTTCTACCGCGAGTTCCACCAGCGCCTCAACGGCCTGGTCTTCCAGTATGTGAAGGAAGATCCGAAAACCGTGATGAGCATGCTCTGGTACGGCTTCCCGGTGGTGCGCTACCTGCTGGCCTGGGCGATCGGCACCTGGCTGCTGAGCCTGGCGTTCAAGGGCGCCGACCGCGCGACCCGGCCACGCGGCCCGTTCAGCGGCGGCAGCATCGGCACCCGGCAGGTCGCCCCGTGGTACGCCCGTATCGGCGTATTCGTGGTCTGCCTGCTGGTCTGCGTGGTCGCTGCCCGTGGCACCCTGCGCCAGGGCCCGCCACTGCGCTGGGGTGACGTCTACACCACCGAATCGAACTTCGCCAACCAGCTGGGCCTCAACGGCACGCTGTCGCTGGTCGAAGCGGCCAAGAGCCGGATGGGCGAAGACCGCAGCAATATCTGGAAAGCCACCCTGCCGCAGCCTGAAGCGCAGCAAGTGGTGCGCGACCTGCTGGTGATGCCGGACGACAAGCTGGTGGACGCCGATATCGCCGCCGTGCGCCGCGACTACACGCCACCGGCCGACAAGACCCTGCCGATCAAGAACGTGGTCGTGATCCTGATGGAAAGCATGGCCGGTCACTCGGTGGGTGCCCTGGGCGCTCCGGGCAACATCACCCCGTACCTGGACCAGCTGTCCAAGGAAGGCCTGCTGTTCGACCGCTTCTTCTCCAACGGCACCCATACCCACCAGGGCATGTTCGCCACCATGGCCTGCTTCCCCAACCTGCCGGGTTTCGAATACCTGATGCAGACCCCGGAAGGCAGCCACAAGCTGTCTGGCCTGCCGCAGGTGCTGAGCGCCCGCAAGTATGACGACGTGTACGTCTACAACGGCGATTTCGCCTGGGACAACCAGTCGGGCTTCTTCAGCAACCAGGGCATGACCAACTTCGTCGGTCGCAACGACTTCGTCGATCCGGTGTTCTCCGATCCGACCTGGGGCGTGTCCGACCAGGACATGTTCAACCGTGGCCTGGAAGAGTTGAAGGCACGGGAAAACGGCAAGCCGTTCTATGCCCTGCTGCAGACCCTGTCCAACCACACCCCGTACGCCTTGCCGACGCCGTTGCCGGTGGAGAAGGTGACCGACCGTGGCAGCCTGAACGAACACCTGACCGCCATGCGCTACGCCGACTGGGCCCTGGGACAGTTCTTCGAGAAGGCGCGCAAGGAACCGTACTTCAAGGAAACGCTGTTCGTGATCGTGGGTGACCACGGTTTCGGCAACGAGCGCCAGATCACCGAAATGGACCTGGGCCGCTTCAATGTGCCGATGCTGATGATCGCCCCGGGCATCCAGGAAAAATTCGGCCAGCGCAACCACACCGTGGGTACCCAGGTCGATATCGTGCCGACCATCATGGGCCGCCTGGGTGGCGAAGTGCGTCACCAGTGCTGGGGCCGCGACCTGCTCAACCTGCCGGAAGGCGACACCGGCTTTGGCGTGATCAAGCCGTCGGGCAGCGAGCAGACCACCGCCATCGTCACCGCCGACCAGATCCTGGTACTGCCACGCGAGAAGGAAATGGCGCCGAAGATCTACCAGTACGAACTGGGGGCCAATCCCCATGCCGAAGTCGTGCCGGACGCACCGCGTACCGCCGAGTTGAAGCACAAGCTGGAAGCCTTCCTGCAAACCGCTACCAAGAGCCTGCTGGATAACACCGCAGGCGTGGTGCACGGCACGCCGGACTGATTGACCGCGCTAATCAAAAAGAGGCCCTCGGGCCTCTTTTTTTTCGACGGTTGAACACTACCGGGCATGAACGACCGATGCCTATATCCGGCCCAGTAACAGGAGAACCAGCAACACCACCAGCACCACACCGATGATGCCGGACGGGCCATAACCCCAGCTTCTGGAGTGCGGGAACACTGGAAGACCACCGATCAGCAGAAGAATCAGAATAATGATCAGGATTGTGCCCATGTCGTTTTCCTTTTTGGAGGATCGAAGGCGCGGTTGGATGTGAAGGCAACTGATCCACACCGCTTAATCATTCGGACTCTGGGCTTTGCAGGATGATTCCAAGTTTTTTTAATGCTTTTTGCACGCCGGGCTATTTCTTTTCGTACCTGTCGCCAGTGGCCATCGAGTTGAACGTGCAATGCCCCGGAAGTCGCACCGAGGCCCCGGTTTGCCTGGGGCATTCAGCAATCTGATGGTGCGTGGGCGGCACAAAATCCTTCGCTACACTCGCCTCATCTTCCCCGGAACAACAAGGCAACTCCTATGCAAAATCGCATGATGATCACTGGCGCCGGATCCGGCCTGGGTCGCGAAATCGCTCTGCGCTGGGCGCGCGAAGGCTGGCAGTTGGCGTTGTCGGATGTCAGCGAACCCGGCCTGCAGGAAACCCTCAGGCTGGTGCGCGAAGCCGGCGGCGACGGCTTCGTGCAACGTTGCGATGTACGCGACTACAGCCAATTGACCGCCTTCGCCCAGGCCTGCGAGGTCAAGCTCGGCGGCATCGATGTGATCGTCAATAACGCCGGCGTGGCGTCCGGCGGTTTCTTCAGCGAGTTGTCCCTGGAGGACTGGGACTGGCAGATCGCGATCAACCTGATGGGCGTGGTCAAGGGCTGCAAGGCGTTCCTGCCGCTGCTGGAAAAGAGCAAGGGGCGGATCATCAACATCGCCTCGATGGCGGCGCTGATGCAGGGCCCGGCCATGAGCAACTACAACGTGGCCAAGGCCGGCGTGGTGGCCCTGTCCGAAAGCCTGCTGATCGAACTGGCCCAGCAGGAAATCGGCGTGCACGTGGTATGCCCGTCGTTCTTCCAGACCAACCTGCTGGATTCGTTCCGCGGCCCGACCCCGGCGATGAAGGCCCAGGTCGGCAAGCTGCTGGAGAGCTCACCGATCAGCGCGGCGGACATCGCCGACTACATCTACACCCAGGTCGCCGCCGGCGAATTCATGATCCTGCCCCACGAACAGGGGCGCATGGCCTGGGCCCTGAAGCAGAAGAACCCGCAGCTGCTGTACGACGAAATGACCCTCATGGCCGACAAGATGCGCGCCAAGGCCAAGCAAAACGCCAGCTGAGCTTGCTCCTGCCCCGACGCGTCGTTAGGGTTGCCAGCATCTGGCATCCCTGACGAGACCTTGCATGCTCAATTACCTGTGGTTCTTCCTCGCCGCGCTGTTCGAGATCGCCGGCTGCTACGCCTTCTGGATGTGGCTGCGCCAGGGCAAAAGCGCCTGGTGGATGGTCCCGGCGTTGCTGAGCCTGATGCTCTTCGCCCTGTTGCTGACCAAGATCGAAGCGAGCTACGCCGGCCGCGCCTATGCGGCGTACGGCGGGATCTACATCATCGCGTCGATCGGCTGGCTGGGTGTGGTGGAGCGGGTGCGGCCGCTGAGTTCGGACTGGCTGGGGGTAGCGCTGTGCGTGATCGGCGCGAGCATCATTCTGTTCGGGCCGCGTTTTACCAACGGTTGAGGATCTGGCCGGGTTTTGGGCGCCGCCATGGCGCCCCATCCTGGCCAAAGATCAGTCGAACAATTCCTTGGGCACGTCGTGCTTGAGCATCAACTGGCACTGCTCGCTGTCCGGGTCGAACACTATCACCGCCTGGCCCTTGGTCAGCGCCTGGCGCACGCGCAGGACGCGGGTTTCCAGCGGGGTGTCGTCGCCATTGTCGGTGCCGTCGCGGGTGACGAAGTCTTCGATCAGGCGGGTCAGGGTGTCGACTTCCAGTTGGTCATGGGGAATCAGCATAAGGGCCTCCGGCAAACAATCCCGGATCCTACTGCGCCGGGCCCCGCGCGGCTAGGCAAACCTCGCGCGAGGCCCGGCTTTTCACTTCAGGGCTTATCACCTCAGGACTTTTGCCCCACCAGGCTGTCCACCGACGGCACCCGGGTGTCGCTTTCCATTTGCGTGTCGTGCTCCAGCTGATGGCTGAAGCGGTCCAGGGAGCCCTGGGTCGGCTGCGCGTCGCTGGCGAATACCGGCGGGCTGAGGATGTAGGCGCCCAGCAGGCGACTGAGGGCTGCCAGGCTGTCGATATGGGTGCGTTCGTAGCCGTGGGTGGCATCGCAACCGAAGGCCAGCAGGGCGGTGCGGATGTCGTGGCCGGCGGTGACCGCCGAATGGGCATCGCTGAAGTAGTAGCGGAACAGGTCGCGGCGCACCGGCAGCTCGTGTTCCGTGGCCAGGCGCAGCAGGTGGCGCGACAGGTGATAGTCGTAAGGCCCGCCGGAGTCCTGCATGGCCACGCTCACCGCGTGCTCACTGGAATGCTGGCCGGGGGCGACCGGGGCGATGTCGATGCCGACGAACTCGCTGACGTCCCAGGGCAGGGCCGCCGCCGCGCCGCTGCCGGTTTCTTCGGTGATGGTGAACAGCGGATGGCAGTCGATCATCAGCGGCTCGCCACTGTCGACTATGGCCTTGAGCGCGGCCAGCAGCGCGGCGACCCCGGCCTTGTCGTCGAGGTGGCGGGCGCTGATATGGCCGCTTTCGGTGAACTCCGGCAAGGGGTCGAACGCGACGAAATCGCCGACGCCGATGCCCAGCGAATCACAGTCGGCGCGGGTGGTGCAGTAGGCGTCCAGGCGCAATTCGATGTGGTCCCAGCTGATGGGCATTTCGTCCACCGCGGTGTTGAAGGCGTGCCCGGAGGCCATCAGTGGCAGCACGCTGCCGCGCACTACGCCGTTGTCGGTGAACAGGCTGACCCGGCTGCCCTCGGCGAACCGGCTGGACCAGCAGCCCACCGGGGCCAGGGTCAGGCGGCCGTTGTCTTTCACCGCGCGCACGCTGGCGCCAATGGTGTCCAGGTGCGCCGAGACGGCACGGTCCGGGCTGTTCTTCTGGCCCTTGAGGGTGGCGCGAATGGTCCCGCGGCGGGTCAGTTCGAAGGGGATGCCCAGTTCTTCCAGACGCTCGGCCACGTAACGCACGATGGTGTCGGTGAAGCCGGTGGGGCTGGGAATGGCGAGCATTTCCAGCAGGACTTTCTGCAGGTAGTTGAGGTCCGGTTCGGGAATCGATCGGGTCATGGAAACTCCTGGTGAAGTGGAGCCAGTGAGTGCGTCATCGCGTGCAAGTCGGATCGCCGCCCGCTCGCTCCTACAGGCACAGATATTCATGTAGGAGCGAGGCTTGCCCGCGATAAGGCTCTTCAGGCCGCCGGCTGACTATGGGGAAACAACAGGTCGACGAACCGCTCCGCTGTCGGCTGCGGTTCATGGTTGGCCAGGCCGGCGCGCTCGTTGGCCTCGATGAACACGTACTGCGGCTGGTCGGCCGCTGGCACCATCAGGTCGAGGCCGACCATGGGGATATCCAGCGCCCGCGCCGCGCGGATCGCCGCGTCCACCAGCTGCGGATGCAGAATCGCAGTGACATCCTCCAGGGTGCCGCCGGTATGCAGGTTGGCGGTGCGCCGCACGAACAGCCGGTCGCCGGCCGGCAGGATGCTGTCGTAGCCATGCCCGGCGGCCTGCAGGGTGCGCTGGGTTTCGTGGTCCAGGGGGATCTTGCTTTCGCCGCCGGTGGCGGCCTGGCGGCGCCGGCTTTGTGCCTCGATCAGCTCTCTGATGGAATGCTGGCCGTCGCCGATCACCTCGGCCGGCCGGCGAATGGCCGCGGCGACCACCTCGAAGCCGATCACCAGAATGCGCAGGTCCAGACCCTCGTGGAAGCTCTCGAGCAACACCCGGCTGTCGAACCGCCGGGCGTTGTCGATCGCTTGTTGCAGCTCTTCGATGGTTTGCAGATCCACGGCCACACCTTGGCCTTGTTCCCCGTCGAGTGGCTTGGCCACCACCCGTTCATGCTCGTCGAGAAACGCCAGGTTGTCGTCGGCGTTGCCCGCGAGTTGTTGCGCCGGCAGGTTCAGCCCGGCCTGTTTCAGCACCTTGTGGGTCAGGCTCTTGTCCTGGCACAGGCTCATGCTGATGGCGCTGGTCAGGTCGCTGAGGGATTCGCGGCAGCGCACCCGGCGGCCGCCATGGCTGAGGGTGAACATCCCGGCTTCGGCGTCGTCGACCTGCACGTCGATGCCGCGGCGATGGGCTTCCTCGACGATGATCCGCGCATAAGGATTGAACGCCGCCTCGGGCCCGGGGCCGAGGAACAGCGGCTGGTTGATGCCGTTCTTGCGCTTGATGGCGAAGGTGGACAGGGTGCGAAAGCCTAGCTTGGCGTAGAGGCACTTGGCCTGGCGATTGTCGTGCAGCACCGACAGATCGAGGTAGCTCAGGCCGCGGCTCATGAAGTGTTCGATCAGGTGCCGGACCAGCACTTCGCCAACCCCCGGGCGGGTGCAATGCGGGTCCACCGCCAGGCACCACAGGCTGCTGCCGTGCTCCGGATCGTGGAAGGCCTTCTGGTGATCCAGGCCCATGACGCTGCCGATCACCGCGCCGTTGTCTTCGTCTTCGGCCAGCCAGTACACCGGCCCGCCGGCATGGCGCGGGGTCAGCAGGCTCGGGTCGACCGGCAGCATGTTGCGGGCCAGGTACAGCTGGTTGATGGCCTGCCAGTCCGCCGCGCTCTGCGCCCGGCGGATGCGGAAGCCGCGAAACACCCGGGTGGCCTGGCGGTAGTCGCTGAACCACAGGCGCAGGGTGTCGGACGGGTCGAGGAACAATTGGGTCGGTTCCAGGCCGAGAATCTGCTGCGGCGCGGCGACATACAGGGCGATGTCGCGTTCGCCGGGGTGTTCGTTGAGCAGCTCCTCGGCCAGGCTCGTCGGGTCGGGAAAGGTATGGCCGATCAGCAGCCGGCCCCAGCCGCAGTGCACGGCGATGGGGGCGGTGCCGAGGGCGCTGCGGTCTTCGGCAAAACGCGCCTGCAGACGTTCGTAGGAAGGCGCCTGACCGCGCAGCAAGCGTTGGCTGTAAGCCGTGGCGTGGGGTTTCATGGGTCAGACTCCTTGTTCGCTGAGCCACAGGTTCAGCGCGGCCAGTTGCCAGAGCTTGGAGCCGCGCAGCGGCGTCAGCTGGCCTTGTGGATCGGTCAGCAGGCGGTCGAGCATCGCCGGGTTGAACAGGCCGCGGTCCTGGCTCGGGTCGAGCAGCAGTTCACGCACCCAGTCCAGGGTGTCGCCCTGCAGGTGCTTGAGGCCGGGTACCGGGAAGTAGCCTTTCTGGCGGTCGATCACTGCGCTGGGGATCACCAGGCGCGCGGCTTCCTTGAGCACCTGCTTGCCGCCATCGGGCAGCTTGAACTTGGCGGGCACTCGCGCCGACAGCTCCACCAGCCGGTAGTCGAGAAACGGCGTGCGCGCCTCCAGGCCCCAGGCCATGGTCATGTTATCCACACGCTTGACCGGGTCGTCGACCAGCATCACGGTGCTGTCCAGGCGCAGGGCTTTATCCACAGGCTCGGTGGCGCCGGGCTGGGCGAAATGCTCGCGGACGAAATCGCCGGCGGCGTCGTTGGCGGTCAGCCACTGCGGCCGCACGGTGGCCGCGTAGTCGTCGTAGCTGCGGTCGAAGAAGGCCACGCGGTAGGCCGCGTAGGGATCGCTGGCGCCATCCACCTGCGGGTACCAGTGGTAACCGGCGAACAGCTCGTCGGCGCCCTGGCCGCTCTGCACCACCTTGCAGTGCTTGGCGACTTCCCGGGACAGCAGGTAGAAGGCGATGCAGTCGTGGCTGACCATGGGTTCGCTCATGGCGCGGAACGCTGCCGGCAGCTGCTCGATGATCTCGCACTCGTCGATGCGCAGTTGGTGGTGATCGGTGCCGTAGTGCTGGGCGATCAGGTCCGAATACTGGAACTCGTCACCGCGTTCGCCGCCGGCATCCTGGAAGCCGATGGAGAAGGTCGAAAGGTTATCCACACCCACTTCCCGCAGCAGGCCGACCAGCAGGCTCGAGTCGACGCCGCCGGACAGCAGCACGCCGACATCCACCGCCGCCCGTTGGCGGATCGCCACCGCTTCGCGGGTGCTGTCGAGCACCCGGTCGCGCCAGTCCTCCAGGCTCAGCCTGGTTTCATCGGCGCGCGGGCCGTAGGGCAGGGTCCACCAGGTTTGCTGTTCGGTGCTGCCGTCGGCCTCGATGCGCATCCAGGTGGCCGGCGGCAGTTTCTCGATGCCCGCCAACAGGGTGCGCGGCGCTGGCACCACGGCATGGAAGTTCAGGTAATGGTTGAGCGCCACCGGGTCGAGCAGCGGGTTGATGTCGCCGCCCTTGAGCAGTGCTGGCAAGGTCGAGGCGAAACGCAGGCGCTGGCCGGTGCGCGACAGGTACAGCGGCTTGACGCCCAGGCGGTCGCGGGCGATGAACAGGCGCTTGGCGTCCCGTTCCCAGATGGCGAAGGCGAACATGCCATTGAGCCGCGGCAGCAGGTCGGCGCCCCAGGCGTGATACCCCTTGAGCAGCACTTCGGTGTCGCCGCCGGAATAAAAGGCGTAGCCCAGGCTTTCCAGCTCGGCGCGCAGTTCGGGGAAGTTGTAGATCGCGCCGTTGAAGGCCAGGGACAGGCCCAGTTGGTTGTCGATCATCGGCTGGGCCGAGCCGTCCGACAGGTCCATGATTTTCAGGCGCCGATGGCCCAGGGTTATCGGGCCCTGGCTATGGAAGCCCCAGGCGTCGGGGCCACGAGGGGCGAGGTGGTGGGTGATTCGTTCAACCGCTGCCAGGTCGGCGGGTTGATGATCAAAACGTAGTTCTCCAGCTAATCCGCACATAAGTCCTTACCGGTTTTTCCGTTGGGGAGGGATGAATCGCGACCGGCCAGAAATGGCAGGTACCCGGAAACTGACCCAGGTGAAACCCTGGAGTTTTAGACCGATGGGTTATAAGCGGCGGGAGGCTAGAACGTCACGGGCCGAAGTAAAGGCCTTGATCTGCCTGGAGTTTTGCCGCGAGGACAGGCCCCGTGGGCGTTTGCGAGGAGATGGCGAAGCGATGCCAGGGCGCCTGGCATCGCGGTTTGGTTTCATGGCTTGCCGCGAATCAACCGACGCAAGGCAAAGCGATTAGGGTGACAGGCTTCGGCCACGCTGCGCGGCAGGGGCAGGGGTTCGTTGTCCAGCCAGGCCGCCAGCAACTCGCCGGACAGCGGCGCGGTGATCAGCCCGCGCGAGCCATGGCCGCTGTTGATGTACAGGCCGTCCAGCCAGGGGCAGGGCAGGTCCGGAACCTGGCGCGCGTCCTTGCCCAGCACCGCGTAGACCTCGGCGAATGCCGCCTGGTCCGCCAGGGGACCGACGATCGGCAGATAGTCCGGGCTGGTGCAGCGGAAGGCGGCCCGTCCTTCGAGGGTTTCCGGTTGTAGCTGGTCGGCTTCCAGGCGTTCCAGCAGATCCTGAGAGATCTCTTCGAGCATCTGCAGGTTGCCCGCATGCTCGGCGGCGGTGGGTGTCAGGTCGTCGCTCTTGAAGTCGAAACTGGCGCCCAGGGTGTGTTCGCCCAGGCGCGCGGGGGCGACGTAACCTTCGGCGCAGACCACGGTGGCCAGGCTCTGGCTGCGCGGAGTCTGCGGCAGGCGGGTGATCTGTCCGCGGATGCGCTTGAGCGGCAGCTCGGCGCTGGCCGGGAAGCGCTTGATCTCGGCGGCGCCGGCGAGGATCACCACCTCGGCACTGGCCAGCAGCCGTTCGCCGTCCAAGGCCTGCCACTGGCCATCGACTCGGCGCAATTCCACTACATCCTGATGGGGCAGCAGGCGAATCCGCGGGTGCGCGGCCTGCCACTGGCACAGGGCTGGCGGATGCACCCAGCCGCCTTCCGGGTAGAACAGCCCGCCGTGGGCCAGGCCGATGCCAGCCAGGGCCTGGGCCTGGGGTTGCTCCAGCTGATGCAACAGGTCCGCCGGGAAGGCGGCCGCCAACTGCGCCTGGCGCTCGGCCTCCTTGGCGTTGAAGGCCAGTTGCAGCACGCCGCAGCCGTCCCAGTCGACGCCCCGTTGCAGCTGTTCGAGCAGGCGCCGGGTGTAGCCGAAACCGCTGAGGATCATCTGCGACAGGGCGGTGCCGTGGGCCGAGAGTTTCAGGTACAGCACGCCCTGTGGGTTGCCCGAGGCCTCCTGGGCCAGTTGCCCGTGGCGCTCCAGCAGGCTGACCCGCCAGCCCCGCGTGGCGAGGCTGGCGGCGCTGGCGCAACCGGCCAGGCCGGCGCCGATCACCAGGGCGTGTTTCTCCTGGATCTGTTGAGTCGGGCGGGCGAACCAGGGCTTGCTGGCGGCAGGCAGCGGCGTGTCTTCGGGCCAGCCGAGAAACTCGCCGCGCAGCACTTCCCACTTGTGGCCGATGCCCGGGGTGCGCTTCATCTTGAAGCCCGCGGCATTCAGCAGGCGGCGCACCCAGCCGGTGCTGGTGAAGGTGCTGATGCTCGAACCCGGAGCGGCCAGGCGCGCCAGCTCGGCGAACAGCTCGGCGGTCCACATCTCGGGGTTTTTCGCCGGGGCGAAACCGTCGAGGAACCAGGCATCGACCTGCGCGTCGAGTTGCGGCAACTGCTCCAGGGCATCGCCGATCAGCAGGGTCAGGGTGACGCGGCCCTCGTCCAGCACCAGGCGTTGAAAGCCCTGATGCACGGCGACATAGGCACGCAACAGGCGCTCGGCCAGCGGCCCCAGCTCCGGCCACAGGGCCAGGGCGCGCTGCAGGTCCGCTGGCGTCAACGGGAATTTTTCCACGCTGACGAAATGCAGGCGCGCGCTGGGGTCGGCCTGTTGTTCGAACAACTGCCAGGCGCAGAGAAAATTCAGGCCGGTGCCGAAGCCGGTCTCGCCGATGACGAAGCGCCCACTGGGTGGCAACGCGGCAAAACGCTCGCGCAGGCGATTCTGTTCGAGAAACACATGACGGGTTTCATCCAGGCCCGAGTCGTTGGAGAAATACACATCGTCGAAGACCCGCGAGCGCGGGCGGCCTTGGTCGTCCCAGTCGAGCTGGGCGTGGGACTGGGCATGGGGCTGGGTGTGGGGCAATTCAGCGGTCATGTTCGGCTCGGTAACGGCAAGGCGACCATTCTAGCCGATCGACACAGGGGGTAATGATCCACGGCAACGGCCGGTATATTCCATGCCGACAAATCAGGTGTCGATCCGCTAGTCTTGCTCAATCTTGCCAGGGAGTCGCTCATGTTCGAATCTGCCGAAATCGGTCACGCCATCGACAAAAAAACCTTTGACGCTGAAGTCCCGGCCTTGCGTGAAGCGCTGCTGGAAGCCCAGTTCGAGCTGAAGCAGAAAGCCCGTTTTCCGGTGATCGTATTGATCAACGGCATCGAAGGCGCCGGCAAGGGCGAGACGGTGAAACTGCTCAACGAGTGGATGGACCCACGCCTGATCGAGGTCCGCACCTTCGATCAGCAGACCGACGAGGAGCTGGCGCACCCGCCGGCCTGGCGCTATTGGCGGATGCTCCCGGCCAAGGGCCGCATGGGGGTGTTTTTCGGCAACTGGTACAGCCAGATGCTCCAGGGGCGGGTGCACGAGCTGTTCAAGGACGGCCGTTTCGACCAGGCCATCGCTGGCGCCGAGCGCCTGGAGAAGATGCTGTGCGACGAAGGCGCGCTGATCTTCAAGTTCTGGTTCCACCTGTCCAAGAAACAGATGAAGGCCCGCCTCAAGTCGTTGCAGGACGACCCGCTGCACAGCTGGCGCATCAGCCCGCTGGACTGGCAGCAGTCGGAAACCTACGACAAGTTCGTCAAATATGGCGAGCGGGTGTTGCGCCGCACCAGCCGCGATTACGCGCCCTGGCATGTGATCGAAGGCGTGGACCCGCATTACCGCAGCCTGGCGGTGGGCAAGATTCTCCTCGAGGGCCTGCAGAGCGCGCTCAACCGGCCGACGCTCGAAGTCGAGTCCCATGTGGCGCCGCTGGGCGAGGCGGTCGACAAGCTGACCCTGCTCGACAGCCTGGACATGAGCCAGCACCTGGACAAGGACGACTACGAGGAGCAATTGATTACCGAACAGGCGCGCCTGGCCGGCCTGCTGCGCGACAAGCGCATGCGCAAGCACGCGCTGGTGGCGGTTTTCGAGGGCAACGATGCGGCCGGCAAGGGCGGGGCGATCCGCCGGGTGGCGGCGGCGCTGGACCCGCGCCAGTACAGCATCGTGCCGATTGCCGCGCCGTCCGAGGACGAGCGTGCCCAGCCTTATCTGTGGCGCTTCTGGCGGCATATTCCGGCTCGGGGCAAGTTCACCGTGTTCGACCGTTCCTGGTACGGCCGGGTGCTGGTGGAGCGGGTCGAGGGCTTTTGCAGCCCGGCGGACTGGTTGCGCGCCTATGGTGAGATCAACGACTTCGAGGAGCAGCTCGAGGACGCCGGGGTGATAGTGGTCAAGTTCTGGCTGGCGATCGACAAGCAGACCCAGCTGGAGCGTTTCCAGGCCCGCGAAGAGATTCCATTCAAGCGTTTCAAGATCACCGAGGACGACTGGCGTAACCGCGACAAATGGGACGCCTACCGCGCGGCCGTCGGCGACATGGTCGACCGCACCAGCACCGAGGTCGCGGCCTGGACCCTGGTGGAGGCCAACGACAAGCGCTGGGCCCGGGTCAAGGTGCTGCGCACCCTCAACCGCGCGCTGGAAGAGGCATTCGACAAGTCCGACAAAAAGGACAGGAAAGGCAAGAAGGACAAGAAATAACCGCCGCAGGTTGTGAGCGGGTCACGGGATCAACCTGGCGTTGCGATGGTTTTGCATACGCCGGATGAATGATCGTCGCGGTCGGGCAAAGGCTGGATCTATGCTCGACCCACTCACAACCGACAACAACAATGAGGTATGCCATGCGTGAAGTGGTGATCGTCGATAGCGTGCGGACCGGCCTGGCCAAGTCCTTTCGCGGCAAGTTCAACCAGACCCGTCCGGATGACATGGCCGCCCATTGCGTCAATGCGCTGCTGACCCGCAACGGTATCGATCCGGCCAGCGTCGAGGACTGCATCGTCGGCGCCGGTTCCAACGAAGGCGCCCAGGGCTACAACATCGGGCGCAACGTCGCGGTGCTGTCCCGCCTGGGCACCGGTACCGCGGGCATGACCCTCAACCGTTTCTGCTCTTCCGGCCTGCAGGCGATCGCCATCGCGGCCAACCAGATCGCTTCCGGTTGCAGCGACATCATTGTCGCCGGCGGTGTCGAGTCCATCAGCCTGACGATGAAAAGCGTCAACACCGACAACCTGATCAACCCATTGCTCAAGGAGCAGGTGCCGGGCATCTATTTCCCCATGGGCCAGACCGCCGAGGTGGTGGCCCGGCGTTACAACGTGAGCCGCGAGGAGCAGGACCTGTACGCCCTGCAAAGCCAGCAGCGCACCGCGGCGGCCCAGGCGGCCGGGCTGTTCGACGACGAGATCGTGTCGATGGCGGTGAAGTACCGGGTCGAGGACAAGAACAGCGGCCAGGTGCAGATCCTCGACGGCGTGGTCGATCGCGACGACTGCAACCGCCCGGACACGACCCTGGAAAGCCTGGCCGGCTTGAAGCCGGTGTTCGCCGAGGACGGTTCGGTGACTGCGGGCAACTCCTCGCAATTGTCCGATGGCGCATCCATGACCCTGGTCATGAGCCTGGAGCGGGCCCTGGCACTGGGGCTCAAGCCCAAGGCGTTCTTCCGCGGTTTCACCGTGGCCGGCTGCGAGCCGGACGAAATGGGCATCGGCCCGGTGTTCTCGGTGCCCAAGCTGCTCAAGGCCAAGGGCCTGCAAGTGGACGACATCGACCTCTGGGAGTTGAACGAGGCCTTCGCGTCGCAATGCCTGTACAGCCGTAACCGGCTGCAGATCGACAACGCCAGGTACAACGTCAACGGTGGTTCGATCTCCATCGGCCACCCGTTCGGTATGACCGGTTCGCGCCAGGTCGGGCACCTGGTGCGCGAACTGCAACGGCGCAACCTGCGCTACGGCATCGTCACCATGTGCGTCGGCGGTGGCATGGGCGCGACCGGGTTGTTCGAAGCGGTGCGCTAAACCGTCAGACGGGGTGGATCTGTCCGCCTTACGAATCTATTGCGGGCAAGCCTCGCTCCTACAGAAGCACGCCATCTTCTTCTGTAGGAGCGAGGCTTGCCCGCGATGCTTTTTACGACCAGCACAATCCCAATCACGCTCAGCCGGCAATTGTCCCTGTGTTCGTCACCGCCCCGGGCCTAGAATGCGGGCTCTCTCCATCAGGCTTTTGGGGGTCGCATGCACATCTCGTCCGGGCGCTGGGTTTACGGCTTGTTCCTCGCACTGCTTACGGCGCTGCTGTGGGGCATCCTGCCGATCAAGCTCAAGCAGGTGTTGCTGGTGATGGACCCGGTGACCGTGACCTGGTTTCGCCTGTTGGTGTCCGGTGGTTTCCTGCTGATCTACCTGGCGGCGGTCAAGCGCTTGCCAAGCTGGCGCGTGCTCGGGCCGCGCGGCGGCTGGCTGGTGCTGATGGCCGTCTGTGGGCTGGTGGGCAACTATGTGCTGTACCTGATGGGGCTGAACCTGCTGAGCCCCGGCACCGCGCAACTGGTGGTGCAGATGGGGCCGATCCTGCTGCTGATCGCCAGCCTGTTTGTGTTCAAGGAGCGTTTCAGCCTGGGGCAGGGCATTGGCCTGGCGGTGCTGCTGATCGGTTTCGGGCTGTTTTTCAATCAGCGCCTGACTGAGCTGCTGACGTCCTTGAGCAACTACACCGCTGGTGTGCTGACGGTGCTCGCCGCCTCGGCGGTCTGGACGTTCTACGCCCTGGGCCAGAAGCAGTTGCTGACGGTGTGGAATTCCTTGCAGGTAATGATGGTGATCTACCTGTTCTGCGCGTTGCTGCTCACCCCTTGGGCCCATCCCCTTGAAGCGCTGGAGTTGAGCCCGCTGCAAGGCTGGCTGTTGCTGGCCTGCTGCCTGAATACCCTGATCGCCTACGGCGCCTTCGCCGAAGCGCTGGCCCATTGGGAGGCCTCGCGGGTCAGCGCCACGCTGGCGATCACGCCCTTGGTGACCTTCGCCGCGGTGGCTGTGGCGGCCTGGTTGTGGCCGGAATACGTGCATGCCGAACAGATCAACGGCCTGGGTTATGGCGGGGCGGTGCTGGTGGTGCTGGGGTCGGCGCTGACCGCCCTGGGGCCGTCGCTGATGGCCGGGCTCAAGGCGCGTCGGGTGCGTATGCAAGTGCCGGAGAGCTAGGGCGCGTTATCGTCGATCGCGGGCAAGCCCCTATCCTGTAGGAGCGAGGCTTGCCCGCGATAGCGTCTGTTCAATCACCGCCTTCCATCAGCCCTGCTTGCCAGCCTCCAGCATGTTTTCCGGCCGCACCCAGGCATCGAACTCTTCGTCCGTCAGATACCCCAGCTCCAGGGCCGCTTCACGCAAGGTGCGGTTCTCGGCATAGGCCTTCTTGGCGATCTCGGCGGACTTGTCGTAGCCGATATGGGTATTGAGCGCGGTGACCAGCATCAGCCCGCGTTCCAGGTGGTCGGCCATCTGCACCGGGTCGGGCTCCAGCCCGGCGATGCAGTGCTGCTGGAAGTTGCTGCAGCCGTCGGCGAGCAGGCGCACCGATTGCAGCAGGTTGTGGATGATCACCGGCTTGAACACGTTCAGTTGCAGATGGCCCTGGCTGGCGGCGAAGCCGATGGCGACGTCGTTGCCCAGCACCTGGCACGCCAGCATGGACAGGGCTTCGCACTGGGTCGGGTTGACCTTGCCCGGCATGATCGAACTGCCCGGTTCGTTGGCCGGCAGCCTGACCTCGGCCAGCCCGGCGCGTGGCCCGGAGCCGAGCAGGCGCAGGTCGTTGGCGATTTTCATCAGGCACACCGCGAGGGTCTTCAGGGCGCCGGAGAGGGTGGTCAGGGGTTCGTGGCCGGCGAGGGCGGCGAACTTGTTCGGCGCGGTGACAAACGGCAGCCCGGACAGGGCCGCCAGCTCGGCGGCGATCGCCTCGCCGAAACCGTGGGGCGAGTTCAGCCCGGTACCGACGGCGGTACCGCCCTGGGCCAGTTCGCACACCGCCGGCAGGGCCGCGCGAATGGCGCGCTCGGCGTAGTCCAGCTGCGCGATGAAGGCCGACAGCTCCTGGCCGAAGGTGATGGGCGTGGCGTCCATCATGTGGGTGCGCCCGGTCTTCACCAGCTTCATGTGGCGTGCCGCGAGTTCGGCCAGGCCGCCGGACAGCTCGGCGATCGACGGCAACAGATGCTGCTGCACCGCCTGGGCCGCGGCGATGTGCATCGCCGTGGGGAAGCAGTCGTTGGAGCTTTGCGAGCGATTCACGTGGTCGTTGGGGTGCACCGGCGACTTGCCGCCGCGCGGGTTGCCGGCCAGTTCGTTGGCGCGACCGGCGATCACCTCGTTGACGTTCATGTTGCTCTGGGTGCCGCTGCCGGTCTGCCAGACCACCAGCGGGAACTGGTCGTCATGCTGGCCGTCCAGCACTTCGTCGGCGGCCTGTTCGATCAGCCGGGCGATATCGGCGGGCAGGTCGCCGTTGCGGTCGTTGACCCGGGCCGCGGCCTTCTTGATCAACGCCAGGGCATGCAGGACCGACAGCGGCATGCGCTCGTTGCCGATGGCAAAGTTGATCAGCGAACGCTGGGTCTGGGCGCCCCAATAGGCTTCGTCCGGGACTTCAACCTGGCCAAGGCTGTCGGTTTCGATTCGGCTCATCGTGCTCACTCCTGTAGGTCTGATTGCGCAGTTTAGGCCGTGATCCTTCGCCTGGGTTCCATAAAGCGCCTTTTGTGTCATTTGGTCGAGCAAATGCAGGTACCACAAGGCTTGGGGTTGAGCGGCAGAGTTTTTTAGGCGCAGAATGGTCGCCCTTGGGGTTATACCTCGCCTGCTAGAAAAGGAAACTCGATGACTCGTCTTCGTGCCATCTGTACCGCGGTTGCTCTGGTTTGCGCCAGCGGCCAGGTGCTTGCCGATACCGCCAGCCACAACGCCAGTGCCGAAGCTTTCCTGACCCTGGCGCACGCTGACAAGCTGGGCACTCCGGTGTACATGCAAGTGCAGCAAATGTTCGCTCAGCGTTTTGAACAGACCAAAGCCCCAGAGTCGAAAAAAGCCGTACTGGAAACCTACCAGGCCAAGGCCAATGCCGCCCTGGACCAGGCCATCGGCTGGAACAAGCTGAAGCCGGACATGGTCAAGCTCTACACCAGCAATTTCAGCGAATCCGAACTCAAGGACCTGGTGGCGTTCTACCAGTCGCCGCTGGGCAAGAAAGTCCTGGAAAAAATGCCGCAACTGACCCAGCAATCGGCCCAGATGACCCAGGCCAAGCTGGAAAGCGCGGTACCGGTAGTCAACAAGCTGCTGGCCGACATGACCGCCGAGCTCGAGCCTAAGGCTGCTCCGGCGAAGAAGAAGTAAGCGGAGCCAGGAATGACCATGCAACAACGTATCGAATCGGCACTGGGCGCATTGCAGCCTGAGCATTTGCAGGTGCTGGATGAAAGCCACATGCATAGCCGCGGTCTGGAAACCCATTTCAAGGCCGTGCTGGTCAGCGAGCAGTTTGCCGGGCTCAACAGCGTCAAGCGTCACCAGAAGGTCTACGCGACCCTGGGCGAGCTGATGGGCCAGTTCCATGCGTTGGCGCTGCATACCTACACGCCGGAAGAATGGGCGAAGATTGGCGTGGCTCCGGCCTCGCCGACCTGCGCTGGCGGCAGCAAGCATTAACCACAGGTTTTTTGCTAGAATCCGCAACGCGCCGCTTAGTCGGCGCGTTTTTTTTGCATCCGGTTCACCCTTTACGAGGGTAGCCACCTGGAGAATTACCCATGACACAACCGATTGTCGTGGCGGCACTGTATAAGTTCGTCACCCTCGAAGATTACGTTTCCCTGCGCGAACCGCTGCTCAACGCGATGCTCGACAACGGCATCAAGGGCACCCTGCTGATCGCCGAAGAAGGTATCAACGGCACCGTGTCCGGCAGCCGCGAAGGTATCGACGGGCTGCTGGCCTGGCTCAGGAACGACCCGCGCATGATCGACATCGATCACAAAGAGTCGTACTGCGACGAGCAGCCGTTCTACCGCACCAAGGTCAAGCTCAAGAAAGAGATCGTGACCCTGGGCGTGCCCGGCGTCGACCCGAACAAGAAGGTCGGCACCTATGTCGAGCCACAGGACTGGAACGCGCTGATCAGCGACCCGGAAGTGCTGCTGATCGACACCCGCAACGACTACGAAGTGTCGATCGGCACCTTCGAAGGCGCCATCGACCCGAAGACCACCAGTTTTCGCGAGTTCCCCGACTACATCAAAGCCAACTTCGACCCGAGCAAGCACAAGAAGGTCGCGATGTTCTGCACCGGCGGCATTCGTTGCGAGAAAGCTTCGAGCTACATGCTCAGCGAAGGTTTTGGCGAGGTCTTCCATCTCAAGGGTGGCATCCTCAAGTACCTCGAAGAGGTGCCGCAGCAGGAGAGTAAATGGCAGGGCGACTGCTTCGTCTTCGATAATCGGGTGACCGTGCGCCACGACCTCAGCGAAGGCGACTACGATCAATGTCATGCCTGCCGCACACCGGTAAGCGTCGAAGATCGCGCCAGCGAGCACTATGTACCGGGTATCAGCTGCCCGCATTGTTGGGACACGCTGAGCGAGAAAACCCGCCGCAGCGCCATCGACCGGCAGAAGCAGATTGAACTGGCCAAGGCTCGCAACATGCCGCACCCGATCGGTTACAACTACAAGCAATCTTCTTCCGAGGCCTGAGCCATGTCTGCCCGCCTGCTCTATGTGATGGACCCTATGTGTTCGTGGTGCTGGGGCTTCGCTCCGGTGGCCGAGGCCCTGGTCGAGCAGGCGCGCGCAGCGGGCGTCGAGTTGCATCTGGTGGTGGGTGGCCTGCGTACCGGCAGTGGCTCGGCACTGGAGCCAACCACTCGCCGCTACATCATCGAACACTGGCAGGCGGTCACCGAGGCCACCGGCCAGCCGTTCAAGTTCGAGGGCGCCTTGCCCGACGGTTTTGTCTATGACACCGAGCCTGCGTGCCGCGCCATCGTGACCGCGCGCAGCCTGGCGCCGGATTGCGCCTGGAAACTTTTGCGACTGATCCAGCAGGCCTTTTACGTCGAAGGCCGGGACGTCACTCGCGCCAGCGTCCTGGTGGAGCTGGCGGAAGAGGCGGGCGTGCCGCGCATCGAGTTCGCCGAGGCGTTCGATCGCGCCGAACAGCATGCCGCCACCGCCGCCGACTTCACCTGGGTCCAGGACCTGGGGATCGCCGGCTTCCCGACCATGTTGGCCGAACGCAATGGCCAACTGGCCTTGTTGACCAATGGCTACCAGCCCTTGAGTGAGCTTGCTCCATTGCTCGGCCGCTGGCTGGAGCGTGCCGCCTGTGCGTGATCTGGTTCGTGATCCACAAGCGCCGGAACCCGTCGATCGCCTGAGCTGGGCGGAAGTCCGCCGGCTGGCACTGCAGCATAAAAAAGCCCTGTGGATCGCCAATGGCGTGGCCGTTCTGGCGACGCTGTGCAGCGTGCCTATCCCGTTGCTGCTGCCGCTGTTGGTGGATGAAGTGCTGCTGGGGCATGGCGATGCCGCGCTGAAGGTGATGAACCACGCCTTGCCCGCGGGTTGGCAGAGCGCCGCCGGCTACATCGGCCTGATGTTGCTGATCACCCTGATGCTGCGTTGCTCGGCGCTGCTGTTCAACGTGCTGCAGGCCCGGTTGTTCGCCGGGTTGGCCAAGGACATCGTCTATCGCATCCGTCTGCGGCTGATCGAGCGCCTCAAGCGCATTTCCCTGGGCGAGTACGAAAGCCTGGGCAGCGGTACGGTGACGACTCACCTGGTCACCGACCTCGACACCCTCGACAAGTTTGTCGGCGAAACCCTCAGCCGTTTTCTGGTGGCCATGCTCACGCTGGTGGGCACAGCGGGCATCCTGATGTGGATGCACTGGCAACTGGCGCTGCTGATCCTGCTGTTCAACCCTTTGGTGATCTACGCCACGGTGCAGTTGGGCAAGCGGGTCAAGCACCTGAAGAAGCTCGAGAACGACAGCACCTCGCGGTTCACCCAGGCCCTGACCGAAACTCTGGATGCGATCCAGGAAGTCCGCGCCGGCAACCGCCAGGGCTTTTTCCTCGGCCGCCTCGGTCGGCGTGCCCAGGATGTGCGGGACTACGCGGTCGCTTCGCAATGGAAGAGCGACGCCTCCAATCGCGCCAGTGGGCTGCTGTTCCAGTTCGGGATCGATATCTTCCGCGCGGCGGCCATGCTCACCGTGCTGTTTTCCGACCTGTCCATCGGCCAGATGCTGGCCGTGTTCAGCTACCTGTGGTTCATGATCGGCCCGGTGGAGCAACTGCTGAACCTGCAATACGCCTACTACGCCGCCGGTGGCGCGCTGTCGCGCATCAACGAGCTGCTGTCGCGGGCCGACGAGCCGCAATATGCCGGCGGTGTCGACCCGTTCCAGGGACGCGAGACCGTGGGCATCGAAGTCAACGGCCTGAGCTTCGGCTACGGCGACGAGCCGGTGCTCGACCAGATGAACCTGTCGATCGAGCCGGGGGAGAAGGTGGCGATAGTTGGCGCCAGCGGCGGCGGCAAAAGTACCCTGGTGCAGCTGTTGCTGGGGCTCTATACACCGCAGGCGGGCGTGATTCGTTTTGGCGGCAAGACCCAGCAGGAAATCGGCCTGGAAACCCTGCGCGAAAACGTGGCGGTGGTGCTGCAGCATCCGGCGCTATTCAACGACAGCATCCGCGCCAACCTGACCATGGGCCGCGAGCGCAGCGACGAAGCCTGCTGGCGGGCGCTGGAGATTGCCCAGCTGGACTCGACGGTCCGCGCCCTGGCCAACGGCCTGGACAGTGTGGTCGGTCGCTCCGGCGTGCGTCTGTCCGGCGGCCAGCGCCAGCGCCTGGCGATCGCGCGGATGGTCCTGGCCGAACCCAAGGTGGTGATTCTCGACGAAGCCACCTCCGCCCTGGACGCCGCCACCGAGTACAACCTGCACCAGGCGCTGACGCGTTTCCTCCACGGCCGTACCACCCTGATCATTGCCCACCGTCTGTCCGCGGTAAAACAGGCGGATCGGGTTCTGGTGTTCGATGGCGGGCAGATTGCCGAAGATGGCGACCATCAGCAGCTAATTGCCGACGGCGGCCTTTACGCCAAGCTTTACGGGCATTTGCAGCAAGTCCAACGACCTTGAGTTTTATCTGGTTTTCTGTGCTTAGTGCTTGAATTCTCTGGTGGAAATGACCCTCCTGGGGCACGGCCCTGTCGTGTCTCGACCGGCATCGTGCTTGAACGTCACGGTCTGTGCGTTCGAAGCCGCGGAAATTAGCCTAGTCTGTGCTGTCAGGAGCGGTATTTTCTCGGGTGTTCATCTGGCAGTGCTTATGCAAGGGACCTCATGAAGCAAAAGCGGACTCTCGGAACGCCACGGCTATTGGGCATCGTCTGGCCATTTATTGCGGTGGTGTTGTTTCAAGCGCTGCTGGGTGGCCTCAGCTTATATGTCCTTTCGGCGGTACGTGGTTACGTTGCCGGAGAGAGCCTTTGGTCCAAGGGCCAGAAGGACGCCATCTACTACCTCAATCTCTACGCCGACAGCCGCGACGAATCGATCTTCCTGAAGTACCAGAACGCCATTGCCGTGCCCCAGGGCGGGCATGAGCTGCGCGTTGCGCTGGATCAGCAGCCGCCTGACCTGAAGGCCGCGCGGGCGGGGATCCTCAAGGGCGGCAACCACCCCGACGACAGCGACAGTGTGATCTGGCTGTACCTGAACTTCCGCCATTTCAGCTACCTGGAAAAAGCCATCGACCTGTGGACCGTGGGCGACAGCTATCTGGTGCAGCTCGATAGCGTAGCCCATGAAATGCACCGCGGCATTACCAGCAACCAGGCGTCCGAAGCCGATATTCAGCACTGGAAGAACCAGATTTTTGCCATCAACGATGGCGTGACGCCCGCGGCCAAGGCCTTTAGCGATGCGCTGGGCGAGGGGTCGCGGGTGATTCTGCGGCTGTTGCTGATCACCAATCTGGCCACTGCACTGGGGCTGATTGTCCTGGCGTTGCTGCGTACCCATAAGCTGCTGACCCAGCGTCATGAGTTCGCCAGTGCCCTGCAGCTGGAAAAGGAGCGGGCGCAAATCACCCTGCAATCCATTGGCGACGGTGTCATCACTACCGACGTGGACGGCGCCATCGCCTACATGAACCCGGCCGCCGAGGAAATGACCCACTGGAAGGCCGAGCAGGCCGTGGGACTGCCGCTGGCGGCCTTGTTCAATCTGCTGGATGAAAACGCCCAGGCCGACGGCTTTACCCTGATCGAGCACATCCTCAGCGGCCAGCTCAGCGGCGGCAGCGAGCACTCGAAGTTGATCCAGCGCCTGGACGGCAGCACGGTGTCGGTGACCCTGGTCGGCGCGCCTATCCAGAATGCCGGCAGGGTCAGCGGTACGGTGCTGGTGCTGCACGACATGACCCAGGAACGCCAGTACATCGCCAATCTGTCCTGGCAGGCGACCCACGACGCCTTGACCGGCCTGGCGAACCGCCGCGAGTTCGAATACCGCCTGGAGCAGGCGTTGCACAACCTGAACCGGCAACCGGGGCGGCATGCGCTGATGTTCCTCGACCTGGACCAGTTCAAACTGGTCAACGATACCTGCGGCCATGCGGCAGGGGACGAGTTGCTCCGGCATATCTGCGCCTTGCTCCAGTCGGGCCTGCGCGAGGGCGATACCCTGGCGCGCCTGGGTGGTGATGAGTTCGGCATCTTGCTGGAGAACTGCTCGCCGGAAGCGGCGGAAAAGATCGCCGAGGGCCTGCGCCAGACGGTGCAGAACCTGCATTTTGTCTGGAAGGGCCGGCCCTTCGTCACCACGGTCAGCATCGGCCTGGTGCACGTGGCGCAAACCCCGACCACCCTCGAAGCCTCGCTGCGGGCAGCGGACATGGCGTGCTACATGGCCAAGGAGAAAGGGCGCAACCGGGTCCAGGTCTATCACGCGGACGATTCGGAGCTGTCCCTGCGGTTCGGTGAAATGGCGTGGGTCCAGCGCCTGCACATGGCCCTGGAGGAAAACCGCTTCTGTCTTTATGCCCAGGAAATAGCCGCCCTGGGTCATGTGGACCGGCTCGGCGGGCATATCGAGATTCTGCTGCGCCTGCACGACGAGGCCGGGCGGATGATCCTGCCCGACAGCTTCATTCCAGCCGCCGAGCGTTACGGCCTGATGACCTCTCTGGACCGTTGGGTGGTGGAAAATGTGTTCAAGATCATCGCCGAATGCATCCGTGAGGAGCGCGAAGGGCCCCTGGCGATGTGTGCGATCAATCTGTCGGGCGCGACCATCGGTGACGAGGCCTTCCTGGATTTCCTGCGCGAGCAGTTCATCGTCCATGGCGTGCCACCGGACCTGATTTGTTTTGAAATCACCGAGACCAGTGCTATCTCCAATCTGGGTAGTGCGATTCGCTTTATCAACGAGCTCAAGGGCTTGGGCTGCCATTTCTCGTTGGACGACTTTTGCGCGGGAATGTCGTCATTCGCTTATCTCAAACATTTGCCTGTAGACTTCCTCAAGATCGATGGAAGTTTCGTAAAGGATATGCTGGACGACCCGATCAATCGCGCGATGGTCGAAGTGATCAACCATATCGGTCATGTGATGGGCAAACGCACGATTGCCGAGTTTGTCGAAACGCCGCAGATTGAGCAGGCATTGTTGGAGATTGGCGTGGATTACGCTCAGGGCTACCTGATCGAGCGCCCGCAACTCTTTACCTGTGACAGTCTGCAGTGTCGGCCTTCACGACCACAGCCTCTGTTATTCAAGGCTCCTGGCACGTTCCGTTGAATCTCTCGCTGATCCGTACCATCACCATCAAAAGGAGCCCCGACAGTGATCGACGCATTCAACAGAACCGGTCCGCTCATGGACGCTGCAAGCTATCCGGCCTGGGCCCAGCAGCTGATCCAGGATTGCAGCGAGAGCAAGCGCCGCGTGGTCGACCACGAACTGTACCAGCGCATGCGCGACAACAAGCTCAGCAACAAGACCATGCGCCAGTACCTGATCGGCGGCTGGCCGGTTGTCGAGCAATTCGCCCTGTACATGGCGCAGAACCTGACCAAGACCCGTTTTGCCCGTCACCCCGGCGAGGACATGGCGCGGCGCTGGCTGATGCGCAATATCCGGGTCGAGCTCAATCATGCCGATTACTGGGTGAACTGGAGCCGCGCCCATGGCGTGAGCCTGGAGGATCTGCAGGCGCAGCAAGTCCCCCCGGAGCTGCATGCCTTGAGTCATTGGTGCTGGCACACCAGCTCCGCCGATTCGCTGATCGTGGCGATCGCCGCCACCAACTATGCAATCGAGGGGGCAACGGGTGAATGGTCGGCGCTGGTCTGCTCCAACGGCGTGTATGCGGCGGCTTTTCCCGAAGAAGAGCGCAAGCGGGCGATGAAGTGGCTGAAGATGCATGCCCAGTACGACGATGCGCATCCTTGGGAGGCGCTGGAAATCATCTGTACCCTGGCCGGCACGAAGCCGAGCAAAGCCTTGCAGGGCGAGCTGCGCCAGGCGATCTGCAAGAGTTATGACTACATGTACCTGTTCCTGGAGCGTTGCATGCAACAGGAAAAGACCCCGGCAGCCCGTGAACGGATGGCGCTGGTCGAAGGTTGAGTGGCGGCCACCGATGAAGGCGGCCCCAGTCATGCTCTCAGCCAGCCATCGCCAGGCGGTTGCGACCTTCGCGCTTGGCCACGTACAGCGCGCTGTCCGCACGGCGCAGCAGGCTCTCGGCTGATTCCCCCGGCAGCAGGGTCGAGCAACCCAGGCTGACCGTCAGCTCGATCAATGTGCCGTCTGCCCAGTAATCCTTGGCCTGAGCTGCCTGGCGCAGCCGTTCCCCCACCATGGCGGCGGCATCGCGGCCGGTGTTGGACAGCAGGATCAGGAACTCCTCGCCGCCAAAACGAAACACCATGTCGACGTTGCGCAACTGCGCCTTGATGGCTGCGGCAACGGCCTTGAGCACTTCATCGCCGGCGCTGTGGCCGTGGCTGTCGTTGATTCTCTTGAAGTGATCGATATCCAGCATCAGCAGCGACAGCGGGTGCAGGTGGCGGCGGGCCATTTCAATTTCCCGTTGCAGCGTCTGGTCCATGGCGATCCGGTTGCCGGTATCGGTCAAGGGATCGCGCAGGGCGCTACGGGTGGCGGCCCGATAGAGCAGGGCATTGCGCATCGGGTAAAGCAGGGCGGACAGCAGGGACTCCAGATGACCCTGTTCCTGGTCGTTGAAACGCTGATTGCGCCGAAACACCAGCTCGCCCATGGTCTCGCCTTCATGGCTCAGGCTGTAGCTGATGGAGTGGTGGCCGCGCTGGCCGAACTCCAGGCGCAGGTCGCTGGGCTTGTGCTGGTAAACCAGGGCATCCAGGGGCACAAGGCGTTGGGTTTCGCGAAAGAACAGGCCGAGAATGCGTTGCGGTTCCAGGCTGGTCTGTAATTGCAGGCTCAGTTGCTGGCGCAACTGGGCCAGGCTGACCGGGCGTTGCAGGAGTGGTGACTGCTGGCCAAAGCCCAGGCGTTGCAATTTGGCGCTATCGAAGTCAATTGCGTTGGTCTGGGTCGGTGTTTTCATATGGCGTGAGGCCCCCTGAGCACGTAATGCAGTCTTACTGGCTGGGTGAGAGCGGCACAGGGCTGCACGTCATGCTGTTCCATCAGTCCCGCAGGACAAAGTGCCCACAGTCTAATCCGCTTTACGGTCCGTTATAAGCCCTGACCCGATCGCCGCCGAGTTTCGCCAGTACGCCGCGTATCCAAGGCAGATCAGAGCGAAAGTCGTGCCATTCGCTTCATTTTAATAAAATGCTTTTGAATTCAGTTGGTTGGCTGACGGTGCCGAGTCTTGGCGCGCCAAGGGTGGCATTTGTCTGGCGATGACAGGGGGGAGGTCGGCGGGAAGGGAGTGCCGCGACGGTATTCCGCCGCGGCCAAAGAAAGGATTACTGGGCGTCGAATGCCTGGCCGTTGATCCCGGCACTGTCCGGACCCATGAGGTACAGGTAGGCCGGCATGATCTCGTCGGGGGCCGGGTTGTTGCTCGGGTTTTCCCCCGGGTAGGCCTGGGCACGCATGCTGGTGCGGGTAGCGCCCGGATTGACGCTGTTGGCGCGCACTGGCGCGACGCCGTCGACTTCGTCGGCCAGGGTTTGCATCAGGCCTTCGGTGGCGAACTTCGAAACGCCATAGGCGCCCCAGTACGCACGGCCCTTGCGGCCAACGCTGCTGGAGGTGAACACCACCGAGGCGTCCTGGGACAGCTTGAGCAGCGGCAGCAGAGTGCTGGTCAGCATGAACATGGCGTTGACGTTGACTTGCATCACACGCATGAAGTTCTCGCCCGACAGTTGTTCCAGCGGCGTGCGCGGACCAATGATCGAGGCGTTATGCAGCAGGCCATCGAGGTGGCCGAACTCGGCCTCGACCATGGCGGCCAGTTCGTCGTACTGGTGCGGCAGGGCGGTTTCCAGGTTGAACGGAATCACCACCGGCTGAGGATGGCCAGCGGCTTCGATCTCGTCGTAGACCTGGGTCAGGTTGGCTTCAGTCTTGCCCAGCAGCAGTACGGTGGCGCCGTGGGCGGCGTAGGTCTTGGCGGCAGCGGCACCAATGCCACGACCGGCGCCGGTAACCAGGATGACCCGGTCCTTGAGCAGTTCGGGGCGGGCGGAATAATCAAACATAAAAACCTCGGGAAATCAGAAGCGAAAGCCTGGGCAGATCAGCAGCTGCACAGCGCCTGATCCAGGACCTGACGCAGTTCCAGTGGATGGTCGACCACCACGTCGGCGCCCCAATGCTTGGGGTTGTCGTCCGGATGGATGTAACCGTAGGTCACGGCGGCGGTCTTGGTGCCGGCATCGCGGCCCGATTCGATGTCGCGCAGGTCGTCGCCGACGAACAGTACGCTGGCCGGGTCGAGGTCGAGCATCTTGCACGCCAGGATCAACGGCTCCGGATCGGGTTTGCTGTTCTTCACGTGATCCGGGCAGATCAGCAGGGCGGAACGTTCCGCCAGGCCCAGCTGCTGCATGATCGGCTCGGCAAAGCGCACCGGCTTGTTGGTGACCACACCCCAGATCAGGTTGGCCTTCTCGATATCGGCCAGCAGCTCGGCCATGCCGTCGAACAGCTTGCTGTGCACCGCGCAATGCTTGAGGTAACGCTCCAGGAACTCCAGGCGCAGCTCCTCGAAGCCCGGGGACTCCGGGTCCATCGAGAAGGTGACGGCCACCATCGCCCGGGCGCCGCCGGAGATTTCGTCACGGATATGCTTGTCCGCGATCGGCGCCAGGCCGCGGTCGGCGCGCATGGCCTGGCAGATGGCGATGAAGTCCGGCGCGGTGTCGAGCAGGGTACCGTCCATGTCGAAAAGAACTGCTCTGATACGCATGGGCTTATTCCTCTCGCAGGGTCTGGATCATGTAGTTGACGTCGACGTCGGCGGCCAGCTTGTAGTGCTTGGTCAGCGGGTTGTAGGTCAGGCCGATGATGTCCTTGACGGTCAGGCCGGCGTCGCGGCTCCAGGCACCCAGTTCGGAAGGACGGATGAATTTCTTGAAGTCATGGGTGCCGCGCGGCAGCAGCTTCATGATGTATTCGGCGCCGATGATGGCGAACAGGTAGGCCTTCGGATTGCGGTTGATGGTAGAGAAGAACACCTGGCCGCCGGGCTTGACCATGCGGAAGCAGGCGCGGATCACCGAGGACGGATCTGGTACGTGCTCGAGCATTTCCAGGCAGGTGACGACGTCGAACTGCTCGGGCATTTCCTCGGCCAGGGCTTCGGCGGTGATCTGCCGGTACTCGACGTTCACCCCGGATTCCAGTTGATGCAGTTGTGCCACCGCCAGCGGGGCCTCGCCCATGTCGATACCGGTTACCGTGGCGCCGCGCTGGGCCATGGCTTCGCTGAGGATGCCGCCGCCGCAACCGACGTCGAGGACTTTCTTGCCGGCCAGGTTGACGCGCTCGTCAATCCAGTTGACCCGCAGCGGGTTGATATCGTGCAGCGGCTTGAATTCGCTCTCGCGGTCCCACCAACGATGGGCGAGGGCTTCGAATTTGGCGATTTCGGCGTGGTCGACGTTACTCATGGGTAATCCTCTGAATCTGGAAAATGCTTGCTGTCGGTCTCGAGCCGGGGCTCGAGGGTTCCTGCTATTCGGTATGGCCGCTGATGCGCCGGCCCCAGGCTGTTGCCGTGGCGTGCAGCTGTTGTTCGTCCAGGCGCGTCAGGCGCCGGTCGTCGAGCAATTGCTTGCCGGCGACCCAAAGGTGTTTCACGCAATCGCGACCGGTGGCATATATAAGCTGCGAAACCGGGTCGTAGATCGGTTGCTGCGCCAGGCCGGACAGGTCGAAGGCCACCAGGTCCGCGGCCTTGCCGAGTTCCAGCGAGCCGATCTCGCTCTCCAGGCCCAGGGCTCGCGCGCCGTTTAGGGTGGCCATGCGCAGCGCCTGGTGGGCATTCAGGGCAGTGGCCGAGCCTGCCACGGCCTTGGCCAGCAGTGCAGCAGTACGGGTTTCGCCGAGCAGGTCCAGGTCGTTGTTGCTGGCGGCCCCATCGGTGCCTACTGCAACATTGACGCCAGCCTGCCACAGCCGTTCCACCGGGCAGAAGCCGCTGGCCAGTTTCAGGTTCGACTCCGGGCAATGAATGACATTGCTGTTGGTTTCTACCAGCAAAGCCAGGTCGTCATCGCTGATTTGGGTCATGTGTACGGCCTGGAAGCGCGGCCCGAGCAGGCCCAGGCGCGCCAGGCGGGCCATGGGCCGCTCTCCGTTCCGGGCGACGGCCTGCTCCACCTCGAAGGCGGTTTCATGGACATGCATATGGATCGAGGCATCGAGTTCTTCGGCAATGACCCGGATCTTCTCCAGGTTTTCGTCGCTGACCGTATAGGGCGCGTGGGGGCCGAAGGTGATCTTGATGCGCGGATGATGCTTGAGGTCGCTGAACAGCTCGACGCCCTGGCGGATGGCCTCGTCGGCGCTGTGGGCGCCCGGGATCGGAAAATCGAGGATCGGAATGGCGATCTGCGCCCGAATGCCGCTGTTGTGCACGCACTCGCTGGCAACCTTCGGGAAGAAGTACATGTCGGAAAAACAGCTGATACCGCCTTTGAGCTGTTCGGCGATGGCCAGGTCGGTACCGTCGCGGACGAAGGCTTCATCGACCCATTTGGCTTCGGCGGGCCAGATGTGGTTTTCCAGCCAGGTCATCAGTGGCAGATCGTCGGCCAGGCCGCGGAACAGGGTCATCGCCGCGTGACCGTGGGCATTGATCAGGCCGGGGCTGAGCAGCATGCCGGGCAGTTCGCGGACCTCGGCAGCCTGCAGTTTCAAGGCGTTGGCACGCGGGCCGATGAACACGATGCGCCCGTCGCGGATACCCAGGCCGTGCTCCTTGAGCACCACGCCGGCCGGTTCAACAGGCACCAGCCAGGTCGGCAACAGGAGTAGGTCGAGCGCAACGACAGGGTTCGGCATCGAAGATCGGTTCCAGGGCGTTTGTGGAGGATGGCGAAGTATACCCGAGCGTCTTCGCCGGGGGATCGCTATAATCGGCGGCTTTTGTTCATGAGTGCGGGGTGAGGGATGCGCGACCGACTGTTGGCTGCGGAGAAGGTGAAGGCCATCGATTGGCGGGATGACGCCCTGTATCTGCTCGATCAGCGTATTTTGCCCTTCGAAGAAAGCTGGATCGCCTACACCAGTGCGGCTGGCGTCGCACAGGCCATTCGCGAAATGGTGGTGCGTGGTGCGCCGGCGATCGGCATCAGCGCCGCGTATGGCGTGGTCCTGGCGGCGCGCGCGCGTTTTGCCGCCGGTGGCGACTGGCAGGCGGCGATGGAAGAAGACTTCGCACTGCTCGCCGATTCGCGCCCGACCGCGGTCAACCTGTTCTGGGCGCTGAACCGCATGCGTGAACGCCTGGAGCGCCTCAAGGGCCACGCCGACCCGTTGGCGCTGCTGGAAGCGGAAGCCCTGGCCATTCATGAAAGCGATCGCGAAGCCAACCTGACCATGGCCCAACTGGGTGTCGACCTGATTCGCAGGCATCAGGGCAACGCCCAGGCCATCCTGACCCATTGCAACACCGGCGCCCTGGCGACCGGTGGTTTCGGTACGGCCCTGGGGGTGATCCGTGGGGCCTTTATCGAGGGCATGGTCGAACGGGTGTATGCCAATGAGACCCGTCCCTGGCTGCAAGGCTCCCGGCTGACCGCCTGGGAACTGGCCAACGAAGGCATCCCGGTGACCTTGAATGCCGACTCCGCTGCCGCGCATATCATGAAAACCAAGGGCGTGACCTGGGTGATCGTCGGCGCCGACCGCATTACCGCCAACGGTGACGTGGCGAACAAGATCGGCACCTATCAGCTGGCGGTCAATGCGATGCACCACGGCGTGCGCTTCATGGTGGTCGCGCCGAGTTCGACCATCGACATGGCCCTGGCCAGCGGCGACGACATTCCGATCGAGGAGCGTGATGGCAAGGAGCTGCTCGAGCTCGGCGGCAAGCGGGTAGGGGCGGATGTGGAGGCCTACAACCCGGTATTCGACGTCACCCCTGCGGACCTGATCGACGCCATCGTCACCGAGAAAGGCATAGTCGAGCGTCCCGACACCGCGAAAATGGCTCAATTGATGTGCCGCAAGCGCCTGCACTGAAGTCATTTTGCAAAAAAATTCGCTGACGGCTGCCGTGGGGCGGTCGTCAGTCCGGAAAAAATCCGCATTTATGGGCGAAATCCGCCTCTGAGCTTCTCTCGTCTCTTATCAGCCTGTCACCGGTCAACTAACTATGCTCCATGCGCATCAGGGGGATAGGTGCGTGGCGGCGATTGTGATAACATCCGGCGGTTTCCAAGGTGGTCCGAAGTGACCGCCTTCACTGCGCAAATCCATGGCATAACTTGTTGATTTGTCGTAAGTCGGTGCATGGCACTAGGCCTGCAGCGGCGAGCTTCGTTCGTCCCATATGGATGTGACGAAGTTTCACCAGAAAAAGGAATCAGGCTTCTCATGGGCGAACTGGCCAAAGAAATCCTCCCGGTCAATATCGAAGACGAGCTGAAACAGTCCTATCTCGACTACGCGATGAGCGTAATCGTCGGGCGGGCACTGCCTGATGCGCGCGATGGCTTGAAGCCCGTGCACCGGCGTGTGCTGTACGCGATGAGCGAGCTCGGTAACGACTGGAACAAGCCGTACAAGAAATCTGCCCGTGTTGTCGGTGACGTGATCGGTAAGTATCACCCGCACGGTGATACTGCGGTGTACGACACCATCGTTCGTATGGCCCAGCCATTCTCCCTGCGCTACCTGCTGGTAGACGGCCAGGGTAACTTCGGTTCGGTCGACGGTGACAACGCGGCGGCCATGCGATACACCGAAGTGCGCATGACCAAGCTGGCGCACGAGCTGCTGGCCGACCTGCACAAGGAAACCGTGGACTGGGTGCCGAACTACGACGGCACCGAACTGATCCCCGCGGTCATGCCGACCAAGATCCCCAACCTGCTGGTCAACGGCTCCAGCGGTATCGCCGTGGGCATGGCGACCAACATTCCGCCGCACAACCTCGGCGAAGTCATCGACGGTTGCCTGGCGCTGATCGACAACCCGGAGCTGACCGTCGATGAGCTGATGCAGCACATCCCGGGCCCGGACTTCCCGACCGCGGCGATCATCAACGGTCGCGAAGGCATCATCGAAGCCTACCGTACCGGTCGCGGGCGCATTTACATGCGTGCCCGCTCGATCATCGAGGACATCGACAAGGTCGGTGGCCGTCAGCAGATCGTCATCACCGAGCTGCCTTACCAGTTGAACAAGGCGCGTCTGATCGAGAAGATCGCCGAGCTGGTCAAGGAGAAGAAACTCGAAGGCATCACCGAACTGCGCGACGAGTCCGACAAGGACGGTATGCGCGTGGTGATCGAGCTGCGTCGTGGCGAAGTGCCGGAGGTGATCCTCAACAACCTCTACGCCCAGACCCAGCTGCAGAGCGTGTTCGGTATCAACATCGTTGCGCTGATCGACGGTCGTCCGCGGATCCTCAACCTGAAGGACCTGCTGGAAGCCTTCGTGCGTCACCGCCGTGAAGTGGTGACCCGCCGCACCGTGTTCGAACTGCGCAAGGCCCGTGAACGTGGCCACATTCTCGAAGGCCAGGCCGTTGCCCTGTCGAACATCGACCCGGTCATCGCCCTGATCAAGGCTTCGCCGACCCCGTCGGAAGCCAAGGAAGCGCTGGTCAGCACGCCTTGGGAATCCAGCGCGGTGATGACCATGGTCGAGCGTGCCGGCGCGGATTCCTGCCGTCCGGAGAACCTCGATCCGCAATACGGTCTGCGCGATGGCAAGTACTTCCTGTCGCCAGAGCAGGCACAGGCCATCCTGGAGCTGCGTCTGCACCGCCTGACCGGCCTCGAACATGAAAAACTGCTGGCCGAGTACCAGGAGATCCTCAACCAGATCGGCGAGCTGATCCGCATCCTCAACAGCGCCACGCGCCTGATGGAAGTGATTCGCGAAGAGCTGGAAGTGATTCGCGCCGAATACGGCGATGTGCGCCGCACCGAGATCCTCGATGCCCGCCTCGACCTGACCCTGGGCGACATGATTCCGGAAGAAGAACGTGTCGTGACCATTTCCCACGGCGGCTATGCCAAGACCCAGCCGCTGGCTGCGTACCAGGCCCAGCGTCGTGGCGGTAAAGGCAAGTCGGCGACCGGCGTCAAGGATGAGGACTACATCGCTCACCTGCTGGTGGCCAACAGTCACACCACGCTGCTGCTGTTCTCCAGCAAGGGCAAGGTCTACTGGCTGAAAACCTACGAAATTCCAGAAGCTTCCCGTGCCGCCCGCGGCCGTCCTCTGGTCAACCTGCTGCCGCTGGATGACGGTGAGTACATCACCACCATGCTGCCGGTCGAGGAATACACCGAAGGTCACTACATCTTCATGGCGACCGCCAACGGCACCGTGAAGAAGACCCCGCTGGAATCCTTCAGCCGTCAGCGCAGCGTCGGTCTGATCGCGCTGGAACTGGACGAGGGCGATGTGCTGATTTCCGCCGCGATCACCGATGGCGAGCGCGAAGTCATGCTGTTCTCCGACGGCGGCAAGGTAACTCGCTTCAAGGAGTCCGACGTTCGTGCCATGGGCCGTACCGCCCGCGGTGTGCGCGGCATGCGTCTGCCGGAAGGGCAGAAGCTGATCTCCATGCTGATCCCGGAGGAAGGCAGCCAGATCCTCACCGCTTCGGCGCGTGGTTATGGCAAGCGTACGGCGATCACCGAGTTCCCTGAGTACAAGCGTGGCGGTCAAGGCGTTATCGCCATGGTCAGCAACGAACGTAACGGCCGTCTGGTCGGCGCGGTTCAGGTGCTCGACGGCGAGGAAATCATGCTGATTTCCGACCAGGGCACCCTGGTGCGCACCCGGGTCGACGAAGTGTCCAGCCTGGGCCGTAACACCCAGGGCGTGACCTTGATCAAGCTGGCCAACGACGAAACGCTGGTAGGCCTGGAGCGGGTTCAGGAGCCGTCCGAAGTCGAAGGCGACGAATTGGAAGACGAAGATGGCGAGGTGCTCGAGGGCGCCGTGCTGGATGCGGCGACCGACTCGGATGATGCCGTCGAAGGCCAACAGGCTGACGCCGCAGGCGAAGAAGAGTCGCAAGACTAAATAAATCGTAGCAGGGCAGAGTGTTTGCTCTGTCCGCTACCGTGAATGCATAGCGAGAGTGGATGTGAGCAAACGAGCCTATAACTTCTGCGCAGGTCCCGCTGCGCTACCTGAAGCTGTCCTGTTGCGTGCCCAGGCCGAATTGCTGGATTGGCATGGCAAGGGTCTGTCGGTCATGGAGATGAGCCATCGCAGCGATGAGTTCGTCTCCATTGCCACCAAGGCCGAGCAGGATCTGCGTGATCTGCTGAATATCCCCTCGAACTATAAAGTGCTGTTTCTGCAAGGCGGCGCCAGCCAGCAATTTGCTCAGATTCCACTGAACCTGCTGCCGGAAAATGGCACTGCCGACTATATCGACACCGGTATCTGGTCGCAGAAGGCCATTGAAGAAGCCTCGCGCTACGGCCATGTCAATGTGGCTGCCACCGCCAAGCCTTACGATTACTTCGCCATCCCTGGCCAGAACGAATGGCAGTTGTCGAACGACGCGGCCTACGTGCATTACGCGCCGAACGAAACCATCGGCGGCCTGGAATTCCAGTGGATCCCGGAAACCGGCGACGTTCCGCTGGTGGCCGACATGTCTTCCGACATCCTCTCGCGCCCTGTGGATATCTCGCGTTTCGGCATGATCTATGCCGGTGCGCAGAAAAACATCGGCCCGAGCGGCATCCTGGTCAATATCGTTCGCGAGGACCTGCTGGGTCGCGCGCGCGCGCTGTGCCCGACCATGCTCGACTACAAGGTCGCGGCGGACAACGGCTCGATGTACAACACTCCGCCGACCCTGGCCTGGTACCTGTCCGGCCTGGTATTCGAGTGGCTCAAGGAGCAGGGCGGGGTGGAAGCCATCGCCAAGCTCAATGACGTCAAGCAGCGCACCCTGTACGATTTCATCGACGCCAGCGGCCTGTACAGCAACCCGATCAACAAGTCGGACCGCTCGTGGATGAACGTGCCGTTCCGCCTGGCCGATGATCGTCTGGACAAGCCATTCCTGGTCGGTGCCGATGCGCGTGGTCTGTTGAACCTCAAGGGTCACCGTTCGGTAGGCGGCATGCGCGCCTCCATCTACAACGCCGTCGACATCAATGCGGTCAACGCGCTGGTGGCGTACATGGCAGAGTTCGAGAAGGAACACGGCTAATGTCTGAGCAAGAACTCAAGGCACTGCGCCTGCGCATTGATGCTCTGGATGAGAAAGTCCTGGAGTTGATCAGTGAGCGCGCGCGCTGCGCCCAGGAAGTCGCGCGAGTAAAGATGGCCTCGCTGGCCGAAGGCGAAGTGCCGGTGTTCTATCGTCCTGAGCGTGAAGCTCAGGTGCTCAAGCGGGTGATGGAGCGTAACCAGGGGCCGTTGGGCAACGAAGAGATGGCGCGGCTGTTCCGTGAAATCATGTCGTCCTGCCTGGCGCTCGAGCAGCCGCTGAAAGTGGCTTACCTCGGTCCGGAAGGCACCTTCACCCAGGCTGCGGCCATGAAGCACTTCGGTCACGCGGTAATCAGCAAGCCGATGGCGGCGATCGACGAAGTGTTCCGTGAAGTGGCGGCGGGTGCGGTGAACTTTGGCGTGGTGCCTGTGGAAAACTCCACCGAGGGTGCGGTCAACCACACCCTCGACAGTTTCCTGGAGCACGACATGGTGATCTGCGGCGAGGTCGAGCTGCGTATCCACCATCATCTGCTGGTCGGTGAAAACACCAAGACCGACAGCATCAGCCGCATCTACTCCCATGCCCAGTCCCTGGCGCAGTGCCGCAAGTGGCTGGATGCCCATTATCCGAATGTCGAGCGGGTCGCGGTTTCCAGCAACGCCGAAGCGGCCAAGCGGGTCAAGGGCGAGTGGAACTCGGCGGCTATTGCCGGCGACATGGCGGCGAGCCTGTATGGTCTGACCCGCCTGGCCGAGAAAATCGAGGACCGCCCGGACAACTCCACGCGCTTCCTGATGATCGGTAACCAGGAAGTGCCGCCGACCGGCGACGACAAGACCTCGATCATCGTTTCCATGAGCAACAAGCCCGGCGCCCTGCATGAGCTGCTGGTGCCCTTCCATGACAACGGTATCGATCTGACGCGTATCGAAACTCGGCCTTCGCGCAGCGGCAAGTGGACCTATGTGTTCTTCATCGACTTCGTCGGCCATCACCGTGATCCATTGATCAAGGGTGTGCTGGAAAAGATCAGTCAGGAAGCAGTGGCACTCAAGGTGCTGGGTTCCTACCCGAAAGCGGTTCTCTGAGGCGTTAACAATGAGTGGCGACTTCCTCGCTCTGGCGCAGCCAGGCGTGCAACAACTTTCGCCTTACGTTCCGGGCAAGCCCGTGGACGAACTGGCACGCGAGCTGGATATCGATCCGGCGAAAATCGTCAAGCTGGCGAGCAACGAAAACCCGCTGGGCGCCAGTCCCAAGGCGCTGGCGGCGATTCGCGAAGAGCTGGCCGAGCTGACCCGCTATCCGGATGGCAACGGTTTTGCGCTCAAGACCCTGCTGGCCGAGCGCTGCGGCGTCGAACTGGAGCAGGTCACCCTGGGCAATGGTTCCAACGACATTCTGGAACTGGTCGCCCGTGCCTATCTGGCACCTGGCCTGAATGCGGTGTTCAGCGAGCACGCCTTTGCGGTCTATCCGATCGTTACCCAGGCCGTGGGTGCCGAAGCCCGTGTGGTTCCGGCCAAGGGCTGGGGGCATGACCTGCCGGCCATGCTGCAGGCGATCAATGCCGATACCCGGGTGGTCTTTATCGCCAACCCGAACAATCCGACCGGTACCTGGTTCAGTGCCGAGGCGCTGGACGAGTTCCTCCAGGACGTACCTGCGCACGTGCTGGTGGTGTTGGACGAGGCTTACATCGAATATGCCGAAGGCAGCGACCTGCCGGATGGCCTGGATTTCCTGGCGGCCTATCCGAACCTGCTGGTTTCGCGAACCTTTTCCAAGGCCTACGGCCTGGCGGCGCTGCGCGTGGGTTATGGCTTGTCGACTCCGACCGTTGCCGACGTGCTCAATCGCGTTCGCCAGCCATTCAACGTCAACAGTCTGGCCCTGGCGGCGGCGTGTGCAGCGCTGCAGGATGCCGATTACCTGGCCGAGAGCCGTCGTCTGAACGAGGCAGGCATGCAGCAGCTGGAAGCTGGCTTCCGGGACCTGGGCCTGAGCTGGATCCTTTCCAGGGGCAACTTCATCGCCGTGGATGTCGGGCGGGTTGCCGCGCCGGTGTTCCAGGGCTTGTTGCGTGAAGGGGTGATCGTGCGTCCGGTGGCCAACTACGGCATGCCGAATCACCTGCGCGTGACCATTGGCCTGCCGGCTGAGAACACCCGTTTCCTCGAGGCTTTGGCCAAGGTCCTGGCTCGTGGTTGATGTCATTCCAGTGCAACCTGCGGTGCCTATGATCGGTCGCCTGGTGGTGGTCGGTCTGGGGCTGATTGGCGGTTCCTTTGCCAAGGGCCTGCGTGCAAGTGGCGTATGCCGCGAGGTGGTCGGCGTCGATCTCGATCCGCAATCGCGCAAGCTGGCCGTTGAGCTGGGTGTGGTGGATCGCTGCGAAGAAGACTTGGCGCTGGCGTGCCAGGGCGCTGACGTGATTCAGCTGGCAGTACCGATTCTGGCCATGGAAAAGCTGCTGGCGATTCTGGCCGGCATGGATCTGGGGCAGGCGATCCTGACCGATGTCGGCAGCGCCAAGGGCAATGTGGTGCGAGCGGCGACCGAGGCTTTTGGCGGCATGCCACCGCGCTTCGTCCCGGGGCATCCGATTGCCGGCTCCGAGCAGAGTGGGGTGGAAGCTTCCAATGACCAGCTGTTCCGTCGCCACAAGGTGATCCTGACGCCGCTGGAACAGACCGACCCGGCAGCGCTGGCGGTGGTCGACAAACTCTGGCGAGAGCTGGGGGCCGATGTCGAGCACATGCAGGTCGAGCGCCACGATGAAGTGCTGGCGGCAACCAGCCACCTGCCGCATTTGCTGGCGTTCGGTCTGGTCGATTCGTTGGCCAAGCGCAGTGAAAATCTGGACATCTTCCGCTACGCTGCGGGCGGTTTCCGTGATTTCACGAGAATCGCCGGTAGCGATCCGGTCATGTGGCACGACATCTTCCTCGCCAATCGCGAAGCTGTCCTGCGCACACTCGATACATTTCGCAACGACCTCGACGCCCTGCGCGACGCGGTCGATGCAGGGGATGGGCACCAGTTGTTGGGCGTATTCACTCGCGCCCGGGTTGCTCGCGAGCATTTCAGTAAAATCCTGGCCCGCCGGGCCTATGTGGACGCTATGAACTCCAATAACCTGATTTTCCTGGCAAATCCTGGTGGCCGCCTGACTGGGCGGATTCGTGTACCGGGCGACAAGTCGATTTCCCACCGTTCGATCATGCTCGGCTCCCTGGCCGAAGGTACTACCGAAGTCGAAGGCTTCCTCGAGGGCGAAGACGCCCTGGCGACGCTGCAGGCTTTCCGTGACATGGGCGTGGTGATCGAAGGCCCGCACCATGGTCGCGTGACCATCCATGGCGTTGGTCTACACGGCCTGAAGCCGGCTCCGGGGCCGATCTATCTGGGCAACTCCGGCACCTCGATGCGTCTGCTGTCCGGCCTGCTGGCTGCGCAGAGTTTCGATAGCGTGCTGACGGGCGATGCCTCGCTGTCCAAGCGTCCGATGAATCGCGTAGCCAATCCGCTGCGCGAGATGGGGGCGGTGATTGAAACTGCCGCGGAAGGGCGTCCGCCGATGACCATCCGTGGTGGTCACAAGCTCAAGGGTCTGACTTACACCATGCCAATGGCCAGTGCCCAGGTTAAGTCCTGCCTGCTGTTGGCTGGTCTGTACGCCGAGGGCAAGACCACGGTGACCGAGCCTGCGCCAACCCGCGATCACACCGAGCGCATGCTGCGTGGTTTCGGTTACTCGGTAGCGGTCGAAGGCGCCACGGCCTCGGTCGAGTCTGGTGGCAAGCTGCAGGCGACCCATATCGAGGTGCCTGCGGATATCTCCTCGGCGGCCTTCTTCCTGGTGGCTGCGTCCATCGCCGAAGGTTCTGAGTTGGTGCTCGAGCACGTTGGCATCAACCCGACTCGTACCGGGGTAATCGATATCCTGCGTCTGATGGGGGCTGATATCAGTCTGGAAAACCAGCGGGAAGTCGGAGGCGAGCCTGTGGCGGACCTGCGCGTTCGTGCGGCGAAGCTCAAGGGGATCGAGATTCCGGAAGAGCTGGTTCCGCTGGCGATCGACGAATTCCCGGTGCTGTTCGTTGCCGCGGCCTGTGCCGAAGGGCGTACCGTGCTGCGTGGTGCCGAAGAGCTGCGGGTCAAGGAATCCGACCGTATTCAAGTGATGGCCGACGGTTTGCTGGCCCTGGGCGTCAAGTGCGAGCCGACTCCGGACGGTATCATCATCGATGGCAGCCAGATTGGCGGCGGCGAAGTGCACGGGCATGGCGACCACCGTATTGCCATGGCCTTCAGTGTGGCCTCGTTGCGCGCCAATGCGCCAATCCGCATCCATGACTGCGCCAACGTTGCCACGTCCTTCCCGAACTTCCTCGCGTTGTGCGCGCAGGTCGGTATTCGCGTTGCGCAAGAGGCTCAGTCGTGAACATCAAGGCGCCAGTCATCACCATCGATGGGCCAAGTGGCTCGGGCAAGGGCACTATCGCCGGGATTCTGGCCAAGCGCCTGGGGTGGTGTCTGCTGGATTCCGGTGCCTTGTATCGCCTGCTGGCTTTTGCCGCACGCAATCATGGTGTCGACCTGACCAACGAGGAGTCGCTGAAGCTGTTGGCGGCTCATCTGGATGTGCAGTTCGTCGGAGCGACCGAAGGTCATCCGCAACGCATCATTCTGGAAGGTGATGACGTCACCGATGATTTGCGCAACGAGCAGGTTGGCGCCTGGGCCTCCCAGGTCGCGGCGCTGCCGGCCGTGCGAGATGCGCTGTTGCAGCGTCAGCGGGCTTTTCAGGAGCCGCCGGGACTGGTGGCCGATGGGCGCGACATGGGGACAGTGGTATTTCCCGATGCGCCCCTGAAGATATTCCTTACTGCAAGTGCCGAGGAGCGTGCGCGTCGCCGTTACTTGCAGTTGAAGGGAAAAGTCGATGGTGTTAGTCTGTCGAGTCTGCTAGATGAGATTCGTGCGCGCGATGAGCGTGACACCCAGCGAGCAGTCGCCCCGCTCAAACCGGCGGTTGACGCTATACAGCTGGATTCCACGGAGTTGTCCATCGAGCAGGTGCTGGAACGCATCCTGAGCGAAATCGCCATTCGCGATATCGCCGGGTGACCAAGGAGGAGCGCAGGGGACCAGTCATAGTCCTGCGGTCCTTCTTTTATATGAACGTAACCCACATTGTCTGGGATGTGGCAGATGGGCGTATTCTTCGCCCTTATCAACAGGAATTAAAATGAGCGAAAGCTTTGCGGAACTCTTTGAAGAAAGCCTAAAAACCCTGAACCTTCAGGCAGGCTCCATCATCACCGGTGTTATCGTCGACATCGACTACCAAGCGCGTTGGGTAACCGTTCACGCTGGTCTGAAGTCTGAAGCGCTTATCCCGCTTGAGCAGTTCTACAACGATGCTGGCGAACTGTCCATCAATGTTGGTGATGAAGTTCACGTTGCTCTGGATTCGGTTGAAGACGGCTTTGGCGAAACCAAGCTGTCCCGTGAAAAAGCCAAGCGCGCTGAATGCTGGATCGTTCTGGAAGCAGCCTTCGCAGCCGAAGAAGTGGTCAAGGGCGTTATCAACGGTAAGGTTAAAGGCGGCTTCACTGTCGACGTTAACGGCATCCGTGCGTTCCTGCCAGGTTCTCTGGTTGACGTCCGTCCAGTGCGCGACACCACGCACCTGGAAGGCAAAGAGCTCGAGTTTAAAGTCATCAAACTCGACCAGAAGCGCAACAACGTTGTCGTTTCCCGCCGTAGCGTCCTCGAAGCCGAGAACTCCGCTGAGCGTGAAGCTCTGCTGGAATCCCTGCAGGAAGGTCAGCAAGTCAAAGGTATCGTCAAGAACCTCACCGATTACGGCGCATTCGTCGATCTGGGTGGCGTCGATGGCCTGCTGCACATCACCGACATGGCTTGGAAGCGTATCAAGCATCCTTCCGAAATCGTCAACGTTGGCGACGAGATCGATGTCAAGGTTCTGAAGTACGATCGCGAGCGCAATCGTGTTTCCCTGGGCCTGAAGCAACTGGGCGAAGATCCATGGGTTGCTATCAAAGCCCGTTACCCAGAAAGCACTCGCGTTACCGCTCGTGTAACCAACCTGACCGACTACGGCTGCTTCGCTGAGCTGGAAGAAGGCGTTGAAGGTCTGGTGCACGTTTCGGAAATGGACTGGACCAACAAGAACATCCATCCTTCGAAAGTCGTACAAGTCGGCGACGAAGTGGAAGTTATGGTTCTGGACATCGACGAAGAGCGTCGTCGTATCTCCCTGGGCATCAAGCAGTGCAAATCTAACCCATGGGAAGATTTCTCTGGCCAGTTCAACAAGGGCGATAAAATCTCCGGCACCATCAAGTCGATCACCGATTTCGGTATCTTCATTGGTCTGGACGGTGGTATCGACGGTCTGGTTCACCTGTCCGACATCTCCTGGAACGAAGTGGGCGAAGAAGCCGTACGCCGCTTCAAGAAGGGCGACGAGCTGGACACCGTTATCCTGTCGGTTGACCCAGAGCGTGAGCGTATCTCCCTGGGTATCAAGCAACTGGAAAGCGATCCGTTCTCCGAGTACGTTCAAGAGAACGACAAGGGTGCAATCGTTAAGGGTGTTGTAAAAGAAGTTGACGCCAAAGGCGCCATCATCACCCTGGCCAACGATATCGAAGCTACTCTGAAAGCCTCCGAAATCAGCCGTGACCGCATCGAAGATGCTCGTAACGTCCTGAAAGAAGGCGAAGAAGTTGAAGCCAAGATCATCAGCGTTGACCGTAAGAGCCGTGTAATCCAGCTCTCGATCAAGTCGAAAGACGTTGAAGACGAGAAAGAAGCTATCCAGAGCCTGCGCGACAAGCCAGCTGCTTCGGATATCGCTGCTGGTCCTACCACTCTGGGCGACCTGCTGCGTGCACAGATGGAAAAGCAGAACTAAGTTCTGTCAGACCATAGAAAAAGGGCGACTTCGGTCGCCCTTTTTTGTGCCTGCGATTTGGGTTCTGGCTTGCATCTGTCAATGGGGGGAAACCAATAGAGTCATTCGGGTGTCTATTTTCTTAAGCGGATCAATAACCTATTCAGGGCTAGGCTTACTTGGACTGAATGATGCTGGGGCGATTGCCCGGTATAAGGAAGTAGATGAAAAATCTCATTGTGGTTTTTGCCGTTCTAGTCTTGGTGGGCTGTGCGACCAATGCCAAGGTCCATGCAGTCCGTGGTGTCAGTGGTATAGAGATCGATTGCTCCGGTCTTGGGGCTGGATGGGACAAGTGCTACAAGCGCGCTGAGCGTGAATGCAGGGGGGATGGCTATAAGGTTATCACCAGGTCCAGTGATGCCAAGGATGAAGAGGGGGATTATCCCTTTGGCTGGAATCCTGCGGGTTACCTCACGCGGACCATGCTTGTCATATGCCGTTAGTAGGATGGCGTGGTGAGAGGTCAGATTGCTGCGGAGTTTTCGTTTTAGGCGCTGTTGGATGTCTTCGTTTATGGCGTTTTCGCAAGGGGGGAGATAAGTCAATGCTTGGGCTGTTCAAAATCTCCCGGTCGTGCTAAAACCTTTGAAGCGCTTATCTAGCTGCTTGAAAAAGAAGGGAAAAATATGACGAAGTCGGAGTTGATCGAACGAATTGTCACCCATCAAGGGCTACTCTCATCCAAGGATGTGGAGCTGGCCATCAAGACCATGCTTGAGCAAATGTCCCAATGCCTGGCAACCGGAGATCGTATTGAGATTCGGGGCTTTGGCAGCTTCTCTCTGCACTACCGTGCGCCGCGCGTAGGTCGCAATCCGAAGACTGGTCAGTCCGTCAGTTTGGATGGCAAATTCGTTCCACATTTCAAGCCGGGCAAAGAGCTTCGGGATCGTGTGAACGAGGAAGAGGAGGGGGTGTGATGTTTGTGGCGGGAGGGATCGTATGCGTGCTTTGAGGCGTGTGCTGCTCGTGGTCGTTTTGTTGGTTCTTATCTTGCTGATTTTGATCTTTGTGCTAGAGAATCAGGAAACTGTTGCGTTGAATTTTTTGGGTGGTTCTATTTCTGAATTTCCTATTTCTATCTACATTATAATTTCACTGTTGATCGGAATGACTTTAGGTCCATTGTTGAGAGTCGCTATCAGTGGGGGGCGGAAAAGATAGTGGTCATTGTGGTCATGTAGTGCGGTTCCTTCAGTAAAGAAATTTTTTCGCTGCTAATGTTTTCAACTGCTAGCCTGAAGGTGTTTTAAGTGGGCTTTGGCAGTAATGTTGATCGGTAACTTTTCGAGTCAGGCTGTGTCATTAAAAGGGTTGATGTGCATGCAAGGCGATTCCATAGCAAACAAAAAAAATGAGGAAGTGGATCTGCAGGAGCTTGCTCGGGTTCTCTGGGGCAAAAGAACCATGATACTGATCTTGACGTTGGTGTCGGTGTTGTGTGCTGCAGCGTTCGCTTTTTTGAGTAAGCCTGAGTATGAAGCCAAGGGGTACGTAGTGCCTCCGACACAAAAAGACATAGAAAACTTTAACTACGGCCGAGCCAAGGACTCTCAACTGACTCCTTACACCATTAAAGATGTGTACGGTGTATTTACATCTTACTTTCAGGCTGAGTCGCTCCGGCAGGAGTTTTTCAATAATATCTATTTGCCTTCGTTGAGTGAATCGGAGCGCCAAAAGTCTCCAGACAGATTGTATGCCGATTTCTCCAAAAAAATAGCTGTTGCCCTGCCAAGTAAGGATTTTGCTGGGCGCTATTTCATTACGGTGCGAAGCGATAGTCCTGCTCGATCTGTGGAATGGATTCATCAGTATATTGCTCGTGCCAGTGATCTCGCCAAGCAAGAGTTGTTGGCGAACGTAATGCGAGAAGTTGAGGTCGGTGCGCGAAACGTCGAGCAGCAAATTGCTACGTTGCGTAATGTCAGTCAAAAAGAGCGTGAGGATTCTATTATCAGGCTTCGCGAGGCTTTACAGGTTGCGGAAGCCTTGGGGCTTGAAAGGCCGCTGATCATCACTGGAAATCCAGCTATCGAGATCACCGGCAATATGGCTGGCCAGCTTATTTACATGCGTGGTACCAAGGCTTTGAAGGCTGAAATTGAGAACCTGGAGTCACGAAAGTCGGATGATCCGTTCACTGATCGTTTGCGTGAGCTACAAGCCAAGTATGATTTTTATAAGGGTTTTGAGATCAAGGCTCGTGATGTGTCTGTCTATCGAATGGACGGCAGTATTGCTCGCTATGACACTCCGGTAAAACCTGTGAAATCTTTGATTCTTGTGCTGGGGTTGCTATTTGGTTTGGTCGTGAGCTGTGGGGCGGTGCTCATTGGTTATTTGGTGACTCGAGGAAGGTCTGCATCCTCCTGAAGGTTCTGATCTGTGAGTGAGGAGCGCACTGTCTGTGTTGCGCTAGCGCAGATGTCTCTTTTGGGGGGAAATTTAAGAAATAACCGGCCCTGATCCGGTCTTGCTCTATTGCTTTTGGCTTGATGTGCTTGATGTGCTTGGGGAGGTTGAGGGTTTGAGGGCGGGGCGTCTGCTGTTTACATTTGCTGGCACCGCTCGTCGGCATGTGGTGGAGCTCTGTAATGAGCATCAAATGCATCGTTTTTTTTTTCTATCCGGACTGACCGATAGCGGCCTGATGGGCTAAGGGCTGGGGTTCAAGTTTTCGTGGTAATGGCGCCATAAAAACTTGGGCAGCTGTCCAGAATTACTCGGTCAGTTCAGGCATAATGCTTTGAATAGCTTGGTTGTTGGCTGGTTGATTTCCAGGTTCCGTGATGGCTTCGATTCCTATGGTGCTAATGCGTGTCGGTAGTGGCAAGGTGCTGGCTTTTATTGCTTCAAAAGCAGCTTTCAGCCAGCATCTACGAAGGTTTTGGTCGCCAGACATCGTTCGCCGGGTGAATGTGGATAATGTATTATGCCCGATGGCGATGTCTGCAATTGGGCGTGAGGTCGTCCGATCATATCTGGTCGATAGGTCAAGCAATGGTATGGCGGTAATAAAGCTTTCAGGCTGAACTGCTGAATAAATAATGATATGGAATCATTGGTAATCTAATGACTTTAAAGATCTTGAGTGTTTTCGGGACGCGGCCGGAAGCCATAAAAATGGCGCCACTGGCTTTGGCATTGCATGCGGATGAGCGTTTCGACGCTAAAATCTGTGTCACGGGTCAGCATCGCGAAATGCTGGATCAAGTACTGGAGTTATTCGAGCTTGAGCCTGACTTTGATCTAAATATCATGAAGCCAGGCCAAGATCTTACCGATGTAACCACTTGCATTCTCCAGGGAATGAAAGGCGTATTCTCTAGCTATAAACCAGACATTATTTTGGTTCATGGTGATACGGCTACTACTTTTGCAACAACTCTCGCAGCTTATTACCATCAGATTCCTGTGGCGCATATCGAGGCAGGGCTGCGTACAGGTAATCTCTATTCGCCATGGCCAGAAGAAGCCAATCGGAAGTTGACTGGCGCATTGGCTCACCTTCACTTCGCTCCTACACAAAGATCTGAGCAAAATCTGTTGCAAGAAGGTGTACTGCCTGAATCGATCTATGTAACCGGAAATACCGTTATTGACGCCTTGCTGAATGTTGTCGAGAAGCTCGAGTCTAATACTAAGCTGAATCAGCAGTTTTCAGAGCAATTCAAGTTTCTTTCAGCAGGACGCCGTTTGATTCTTGTCACGGGGCATCGCCGAGAAAGCTTTGGTGATGGGTTTGAAAGAATCTGTATGTCATTGGCTTCTATTGCTCGGGAGTTTGATGATGTCGAGATCGTTTACCCCGTTCATTTAAATCCTAATGTGCGTGAGCCTGTCAATCGTTTGTTGTCCGGTATTGAGAATATACATCTTATCGAACCACTGGATTATCTTCCTTTCGTCTACTTGATGAACCGCTCTTATTTGATTCTGACAGATTCCGGTGGCGTGCAGGAGGAAGCTCCATCCTTGGGTAAACCTGTTTTGGTTATGCGTGACACTACGGAGCGACCAGAAGCCGTCGAGGCAGGTACTGTCAGGTTGGTGGGTACTGAAAAAGAAAAGATTACCAGCAATCTGCGCGAGCTTTTACTTGATAGTGACGCTTATCAGGAAATGAGCTTTGCTCATAATCCTTATGGCGATGGTAATGCCTGTGCCCGGATCGTTAATACTCTTGCCACTTTTAAAAAGTAAGGTTTCGTTATGAGCTTTTCCACTATTTCCGTGATTGGCCTAGGGTATATCGGCTTACCCACTGCCGCAGTGTTTGCTTCGCGAAAGATAAAAGTTATTGGTGTCGATGTTAACCAGAAAGCGGTAGATACCATCAACTGTGGGCAGATCCATATCGTAGAGCCTGATCTTGATATTGTTGTTCACGCGGCTGTAACCGAAGGGTACCTGCGTGCCAGCACTCGCGCAGAGCCTGCAGATGCTTTTTTGATCGCTGTACCTACTCCCTTCAAGGGCGATCATGCTCCAGATCTTTCTTATATCGAGTCTGCAAGCAAGTCGATTGCGCCTGTTCTGAAAAAGGGTGATCTGGTTATTCTCGAGTCCACCTCGCCTGTAGGTGCAACCGAGCAAATGGCGCAATGGCTGGCCGAGGCACGCCCGGACCTGACCTTCCCTCAGACCCATGGCGAGGCATCGGATATCCGAGTTGCTCATTGCCCGGAACGCGTGTTGCCTGGCCATGTGCTGCGTGAGTTGGTGCAAAATGACCGGGTTATTGGTGGCATGACACCTAAGTGTTCTGAGGCCGCTACCCGCCTTTACAAGTTGTTTGTAGAAGGCGAGTGTATTCTTACCAATGCGCGCACAGCGGAAATGTGCAAGTTGACCGAGAATAGCTTTCGTGATGTCAATATCGCGTTTGCCAATGAGCTTTCAATGATCTGCGATAAATTCGGTGTTGATGTGTGGGAACTCATCAAGCTGGCTAATCGACATCCTCGAGTCAATATCCTGCAGCCAGGTCCTGGTGTAGGGGGGCACTGTATTGCTGTCGACCCTTGGTTCATCGTTAGTCAGGCCGAAGGGCAGGCGAAACTGATCAAAACTGCTCGTGAGGTCAATGATTCAAAACCATCTTGGGTTGTTGAAAAAGTTGATGCCGCGGTGGCTGATCATCTTTCGCGTAATCCTGGAAAGCCTGAGAAAGATGTTGTTATTGCCTGTTTTGGTCTGGCATTCAAACCTGATATCGATGACCTGCGAGAAAGTCCATCGTTGGAAATTACCAAACACATTGCGGGTTCTCACCCTGGTAAAGTCTTGGCAGTCGAACCCAATATCGAGTCTTTACCGGCAGCCTTGGCATTGCCTGGCGTGGAACTTTGCGCGATAGAAGAAGCCTTCGGTCGGGCAGATGTTCTTTTGCTTCTAGTGGATCACAAACAGTTCAAGACCGTCCCGTCGTCGACTCTGGAGGGTCGTCAGGTAGTTGATACTCGTGGGATCTGGTTTGTATGAAAATCCTTCCGGTAATCATGTCCGGAGGCGCCGGGACGCGCCTATGGCCTCTTAGCAGAACGCTTTACCCTAAGCAGTTTCTAGCTATATCAGGTCGTGAAACCTTGTTTCAGCAAGCCATTGGCAGGTTGATTGGGATAGCTGCATCAGGTTCTGATTTGCTGCCACCTTGTATTGTTGCCAATGATGAGCATCGTTTCCTGTGTCTGGACCAGATTCGGGAGATGAAGCTGAGCAAGAGTTCCATCATTCTCGAACCTATAGGGCGCAATACGGCGCCCGCGCTCACGCTGGCTGCTCTCTATGCGCGGGATGAACTGGCACAAGTCGATCCAGTTCTAGTTGTGGCGCCTGCTGATCAAATGATTCTCGATGTGCAGATGTTCACGCAGTCGATCAGCAAGGCTGTTGAAGTCGCAGCGGATGGCAGTATTGTCATATTGGGTATCAAGCCCGATCGCCCTGAAACAGGCTATGGCTATATTCATTCGACAGATGCCGCTGAAGTTAAACGAGTTGACGCCTTTGTTGAGAAACCGGGGCTGCAAACTGCGCAGAAGTATCTGAGCGAAGGTAGTTATTTCTGGAACAGCGGTATTTTCGTTCTGCGAGCATCCGTGTGGTTGAAGGCGCTTGAAACTTTCAGGGAAGATATTTTCCTCGCCACTGAGAAAGCCTGGGCCGAGAGAACTCAGGATAATGGATTTATTCGACCTCAGGCCGATGCCTTCTCTCTTGTTCCGTCGGAATCGATAGACTATGCGGTGATTGAGCACTGCGCGAAGCATCCGGAGTTGCAACTCAAGATGCTGGCGATGGATGCTGGTTGGTCTGATCTAGGGGCATGGGACGCCGTCTGGCGCTCAAGCGAGAAGGATGACAGCCTAAATGCAACTCATGGCGATGTGATTGTCGAGTCCAGCGCCAATACGCTGGTTTACGCTTCTCACCGACTGGTGACCGCTGTTGGTCTCGACAATATCGTGATTGTCGAGACGCCCGATGCTGTTTTGGTTGCCAACAAGGAGCGCAGTCAGGGCGTAAAGGCGATTGTCGAAGCATTGAATGTCTGCTCGCGGAGCGAGACCAAACTGCATCGTCGCGTTCACCGGCCTTGGGGTTGGTATGACAGCATTGATTCCGGCTCGCGCTTTCAAGTGAAGCGGATATTGGTCAAGCCAAAGGCAACGCTGAGCTTACAGAAACATTATCATCGCGCGGAGCACTGGATTGTTGTTTCTGGTACAGCAGAAGTTACCTGTGAAGACCGGGTTTTTCAGCTGAACGAAAACCAGAGTACTTATATTCCTGTTGGGCATGTGCATCGTCTTTCCAATCCGGGCACGATACCTCTTGAAATTATCGAGGTACAGTCCGGAAGTTACTTGGGTGAGGATGATATTGTTCGATTTGATGATACTTACGGTCGTGTATAAGATTTAAATAGGGGCTGTACAAATGCAGAAGAATGCGCTGGTCACCGGTGTTACTGGTCAGGATGGGGCTTACCTTGTTGAGTTGCTGTTGTCAAAAGGTTATGAGGTCTACGGAGCATATCGGCGTACGAGTTCTGTAAATTTCTGGCGGATGGAAGAGTTAGGTGTCCTGAATCATGATCGCCTGCATCTTGTCGAATTCGACTTGACCGATCTGGCTGGGACCATTCGCTTGATTGAAAACTGCAAGCCAGATGAGGTGTATAACCTCGCAGCCCAAAGTTTTGTTGGTGTTTCTTTCGATCAGCCTATCACTACGGCTCAGATTACTGGTGTTGGTGCGCTTAATCTGCTTGAAGCAATACGGATTGTAAACCCCAAGATCCGTTATTATCAGGCATCGACTTCTGAGATGTTTGGATTGGTTCAAGCTGTTCCCCAATCCGAAAGCACTCCGTTTTATCCTCGCAGCCCTTATGGGGTGGCGAAGTTGTTCGCGCATTGGACCACGATAAACTATCGTGAGTCTTATGATATCTTTGCTACCAGCGGTATTCTGTTCAATCATGAATCCCCATTGAGGGGTAAAGAGTTCGTTACTCGAAAGATTACCGACGCAGTAGCTTGTATTGAAATGGGTACTCAGCAAGTGCTGGAACTCGGCAATATGGATGCCAAGCGTGACTGGGGGTTTGCCAAAGAGTACGTGGATGGCATGCACCGCATGTTGCAGATCGATACGCCGGAAACTTTTGTCCTGGCTACAAATCGCACTGAAACCGTTCGTGACTTTGTCTCCATGAGCTTCAAGGCTGTCGGTGTTGATATCGACTGGCGTGAAAGTGGTGCGAACGAGTTTGGTGTCGACCGTAGAACGGGCGTAACTCGAGTCAAGGTCAACCCGCGTTTTTATCGGCCCGCGGAAGTAGAGCTGCTGATCGGTGACCCGTCCTTCGCCAAAGAGCGCCTGGGCTGGAAGCCTGAAACCACGCTGGAGCAACTTTGCCAACTGATGGTAGAGGCTGACTTGAGAAGGGCTCGTAATGGCGTCTCACATTAATGACCGAAGGGTCTTGATCACGGGCCTCTCGGGTTTTACCGGGAGGCACCTGGCCGAGACTCTGACCCAGGCCGGCTGGCAGGTTGCCGGCCTGGGGGGGCAGCGACTGCCTTGCGAGTTTGATCACCTGGAAGCTGATCTGAATGAGACCGATCGGTTGCGCGATTGGATAAAGCAGGTTCGGCCGACACATGTCATCCACTTGGCTGCCTTGGCCCATGTGACGGGCAGTGATGCGCTGTCCTATTACCGAGTCAATGTCCTAGGTACGGAAAGTCTGCTTACCGCTATCATCGAGTCGAACATAGACATCGAGAAGGTGGTGGTTGCCAGCAGCGCCAATATCTACGGTAACGCGCTTTCGTCACCTATCGTGGAGTCCGCCCAGCCACAGCCGATGAACCATTATGCGCTGAGCAAGTTCGCCATGGAGGCTCTGCTCCGCAAGTGGTTTGTTCGCTTGCCTATATTGGTGACACGGCCATTTAACTACACGGGACCAGGCCAATCGGAGTCCTTTGTGTTTTCCAAGATCGTCGGTGCTTTTGCCAGAGGCGAGAAGGAAATCAGGCTGGGGAATCTGGATGTTTCTCGCGACCTTTCTGATGTGAGATACGTGGTTGAGGCCTATGCACGCCTTTTGACGTGCGAAAAACATAGTGAGTTTATCAACATCTGTTCGGGGCGCAGTATTTCCTTGCTCAGCGTGATTGACGAGATGGTACAGATTGCTGGATATCGGCCCAATATAGTAGTGGACCCGGCTTTCGTCCGGAGTGATGAAGTAAAAGAGCTTTACGGAAGTTCGGCCAAACTTTTCGATACGGTGGGGTTGTTAGAGGTGCCTAGTCTGCATGAGACACTTCTCTCTATGTATCAGCAAAAGGTAAGAGTCCAAGGTTAATAGCTATAGCGGGTTGGTGAACTGTGCGTATATGTTTTTTTGCGAATATGTCAGCTCACGCCAATTGGCGTGAGCTGTTTGATAAAGTCGAGTTTTATAGAGTCGATATTCGGATTCTCAAAGAGCTCGGGCATGAGGTTGTGCTATCCGGGACGCCAGGGACCCTGGATTGGAAGGCCGATCTTTATTTTTGTTGGTGGTGGGGGCATTCACCTTTTCCGTTGCTTGCGGGAAAACTTCGCCGTCGACCGGTTGTGGTAACTGGAGCTTTTGATTACTCCACCTGCCGAAAAGAAATCCCGGGACTCTGCTATCTGGATCGGCCGTGGTGGCAGAAACTTGTACTGCGTAGCTCTTTGTTATTGGCTGATAGAAACCTATTTATCTCGAAGTCCGAGTGTGAAGAGGTTACTTCCAACCTTCCGGTAAAAAACCCGGTCTATGCCACGTTGGCGATCGATACAGAGTTCTATTCACCGGGTGAAGCGCCGTCTGCCGAGTCGGATTACTTTTTTACCGTCACTTGGACAAGTCGGACCAATGCTATTCGCAAAGGTCTCATTCCGACCATTGAGGCATTCGCAGAAGTTGCGAAGAAATCGACCAATCTTCGGTTGGTAGTGGCTGGCAAGCATGGCGACTATCTGGATGAGCTGAAGAACCTTGCAGATAGACTTGGTGTCGCAGACAGGGTCGAATTTGTCGGGATGATTTCCGATGAAGAGAAGCTCGAGCATTACCGCAAATGCCTTGCTTATGTTCAGCCTACCCTTTACGAGGGGTTCGGGCATGCCATAGGCGAGGCTTTGGCCTGTGGGGCGCGGGTAATCACCTCGCCAAGAGGCGCGGTGCCTGAGGTCGCAGGGGAGTTTGCTTACTGGGTCCAGCCGGACAGCCAGAAAGAGATTGCCGCAGCCATGGAAATGGTAGTGGCTACACCTATTGCGGAGGGAGAGGCACAGGCCAGGCATCAATGGATTTCCTCTAACTATTCGATCGCATCCCGCCGGGCCGCATTGAAAAGTGTTCTGGATTCGTTGTCACCAGAAAAGAAAGGATGATTTTCATTGAGCATAATAAATAATTTTAATGGTGGTACTGCGTGCTAGCTCGTCTGATCAGCATTTTCGAGAATTCGAGGCTATTACAGCTGTTTGTTATCACCGCTTGCATCCAGGGCGGCGTTATCATCAGTCAATTTTTGATTACGCCTTGGGTCGATCCCTCAATTGTTGGGGTCGTGCGTTCTTTAGAGACCATCATAGCGCTTGTTGTGCTGGCGGGTAGTCTAGGGATGCAAAGTATTGCGATTCGGGATACTGCGGCCCACTGCGATGCCTCTAGTCAGAGTGCTGTACTGCGACAGGTTTTTTTGCTTGTCGCGCTCGCGTCCAGTGTTGTCATTTTTGGAATATTCGTGGCTCACGAGTTTGTCCTGACTTCAGCGATAAGCTCTTATGTTTTCACGACCTGCGGTTTGGTCGTGCTCACCAACTTACTACGTGTCAGCACGGGCTTTGCTCAAGGTGCGAAGGCCATTGGTGAGATTTATATTGCGCTGATGCTGGTTACAGCGGTGGGTGTTGTACTGCATGTCGTACTGACAAAACTATATGGTGTAAAAGGCTGGATGGCTGCTCGCTATCTGGGGGAATTCTTCTGCCTTATGGCCGTATGGTGGAAACTTAGAAGCTATATTTTGCCTGCGTTGAACTTTACGGCAGCGGATAGAAAAGAATTGCTGCTTACTGCCAAGTCTGGTTTGACTATCAATGCCAGCCTATTTGTTCGTTTGTTGGTTGACAGCTTGCCGGTCCTGATGTTAACCGCGTTGCATGTCAGAACCGAAGAAATAGGTTTTTTTGGTATCGCCATATTGAGCCTCGTTCTTGGGCTGTTGCCCCTGGCTATCATTGCCCAAAGAGCTTTGCCTGATCTAGTTGAAGCACTTCATTGTCCAGATGAGTTGAGAGCAAAATATTCCGCTGTTTCAAGAAGTATGCTGAAGGTGTCTCTGGCTGTTGCCTTGTCATTGATCTTCGTATCGTCAATCTGGTGGCTGTTTATAGGCGGTGTGTATAAAACTACGGCTCTTTACGTCATGGTGCTGGCATTGACTCTGCCGTTAAAAGCCATTGCGCTCTCTTGCGGAACAATGTTGGTAGCGCTGCGGGTCTTTGGATTGAGTCTAAAGGTTAATATTCTGGAAGGTGTGCTTGTTCTGATTCTTCTCTATATGGGGATTCCGGTTCTGGAAGGGTGGGCCGGGGTTGCGGCTTATATGGCTGGCGCATTGCTATCGGCGGTGTTGCTGTTCTCTGCGGTGAGAATCCGCCTAGCTGATTTATAATGCCAAGAGAGGAGGGGTCATGTTAAAAGAAAGCTGGTTTGTGTCAGCAGCTAAAAAAAAGACTTTTGACTGCTTTAGTGCAGGCTTTTTCTTTTTGGTGATCTGGTTTGCAGGTGTGATAGTCCCCTTGTATCCATTTATTATCGGGATAGATGGGTTTAGTCAGTTTTGGGAGTTCGACTTCTCTGACAAAAGCACAGCCATTGAGTCCGCGCTGCTGTTATATACAGCGGCGCTTTTATTTGTCTTGCTGGGCTGTTATCTGGGGCGTAAGACTCAATTCTCGATCCCTGGTAAGGTTCGTTATATCGGTAGCGCGAGAATTTTCTCCCAGCGCTCGTTTATATTTACCATGTTAGCGCTGTTGGCATTCGCCATGATCTTGGTTGTGTTGGGAGGTGTCTCGGGATTGCTTCAGGGGGCGAGTGATCGAATCAGGGCATTTGCTGGTTTGAATGGTTTGTTTCTTTTAGAGAACCTGCTCCTTTCAGTGTCGCTAGCTTGGTTTATCCGTCTGACGCGTGGTGAAAAGAAGAAGCTTTCCGAACGATTTTGCTTTTGGTTATATCTTTTCGTAGCTTTATTTGTTTGCGCGTTGCAAGGGCAAAAGTCAACAATCTTTATTATCATATTGTCGCTAATTATTGTCAGGCACTATCGGGTTCAACGTGTCAGTTTGGTGAAAGGGGCTGTGCTGGGTTTTGTGATGTTTGTGTCACTGATGATCTATCATTTGCTTAAGCAGGAGTTGTTGGCGACGGGAAGGTTTTTCTTTATTAATGAAGAGCAGGGTGTGTTCTTGTCCTTTGTTCATCTTTTGGCAACGCAGTTTACAGGGAATCTCATGCAGTTGCAGACCATGACTGTACTGGTCGATGCCATGCCCAAGGGCCTGGAGTGGCAAAATGGATCAACACTGTTAATGATTGTTTTGATTCTGATTCCATCTGGGCTTTTTCCCGATAAGCCTCTTACCGCTGCCGGAGTATTTACCGGTGCCTTTTGGCCGGATAAATGGTTGATGGAGGGCACTACACTACCGCCTGGTATATTTGGTGAGCTCTATATGAACTTTGGAGCTCTTGGCGTCTTATTTGGTGGCTTGTTCCTTGGGCTTCTGTGGGGGCGGCTCTACGGGGCTGTTATCTACAACCCCAAAAGTGACCGGGCATTGGGAGTGTATGCACTGGCCGTCGCCTCAATGCTTCATTTGTTCAGGGGGGAACTGGCTTCGGTAGCTCTTCTCGTTGCCTCTATCTTGATTCCCTTTTTATTCTTAAGCTCAAAGCGCCAAGAACCTGTTAATAATTCGATCTAGAGACTCTTATGTGCGGAATTCTGGGCTACATACATAACGGGACGCGAGAGTCCATTGATTTCTCTTCGGCACTTTCTTTCATTCGACGTCGTGGTCCGGATGACAAGGGGATCTGGGCCGATACGGATGTGGGCGTATGGTTAGGGCAGGTTCGCCTATCGATCCTCGATACGACGTCTGCCGGACACCAACCCATGGTTTCGGCCGACGGCCGCGTGGTCATGGTCTTCAACGGTGAAATCTATAACTTCCGCGAATTGAGAGCCCACCTGGAGGCGGCAGGAGATGTTTTCTCCAGCCAATCCGACTCGGAGGTGTTGCTTGCTCTTTTCTGTCGTTATGGCATTGAGTGCCTGAATCGGCTGAACGGTATTTTTGCCGTGGTGTTCTGGGAGCGTGACACGAATACGCTCTGGGTGGCGCGTGATCAACTGGGTGTCAAACCTCTTTATATTCACTCCGGTGATGGTTGTTTTGCTTTTTCTAGTGAAATGAAAGGGCTCATTCGCAGTGGTTTTGGCACAACCGAAATCGATCCAAGGGCTGTTCTGGCCCATCTCGGCTTCTTATGGTCGCCGGGGGAAAAAACAATCGTCCGGGATATCAAGAAAGTTCTTCCCGGGCAGGCACTGTGCGTTCGTAACGGACGTATTGAAAAGAGCTGGTTTTACTACGAGCTGCCTATTGCGGAAAAGAAACTGGCGAAGAACGTCGATGATGTTGCTATCGATGTGGCTGACGCGGTCAGGACTGCTGTCAAGCGACAGCTGGTCTCAGATGTCCCGCTGGGTTCTTTTCTGTCCGGAGGGTTGGACTCCAGTGCGATAGTTGCCTTTGCTGCACAGGAAATGCAGAACAGGGGGCGACTGCAATGTTTCAGCATTCGTATCGATAATGGCGCCACTTCAAATGAAGGGTTTGCCGACGATCTTCCTTATGCGCAGAAAGTTGCCAAGCATCTGGATGTGGATCTGCATGTGGTCGGCGTTGGCGATGAAATGATGGATCGACTGCCCGAGATGGTTTATCTGCTGGATGAACCGACTCCGGACCCGGCAGCGCTGAATGCGTTATTTATCTCTGAGTTGGCGAGCCAGAATGGCATCAAGGTACTGCTATCCGGTGCAGGTGGAGATGATATTTTTACTGGTTATCGTCGACATTTCGCTTTGGCTCAGGAGCGTTGGTGGGGTGGGTTGCCCAAACCACTACGGTCGGTTCTGGCCAGTGCCTCAAGTCTGCTCCCCGCATCATCGCCGCTTTCCCGGCGCGTCGGGAAGGCGTTTCGTTATGCTGATCTTCCAACCAATGATCGCCTGATCAGTTACTTCCTTTGGCTAGAGCCTGAGCAGGCGTACGGGCTGTTGGCACCGGACCTGAGGCGCCAGTTGGCGATGGACGATCTTTTTGCGCCGATGCGTGAGACGCTTTCGCGCCTGCCTTCCGATGTGACTCCGTTGGATAAGATGCTCACCCTGGAGTGCAAGCACTTCCTCACTGATCACAACCTCAACTACACCGACAAGATGGGGATGGCCGCTGGCGTTGAAGTGCGTGTGCCGTTGCTGGACCTGGATCTGGTGCGTTTGGCGGGATCGTTGCCTTCCGACATCAAGCAGAAAGGTCGTGAAGGAAAATGGATCTTCAAAAAGGCGATGGAACCGTATCTGCCACACGACATTATTTACCGGCCTAAAACTGGCTTCGGTGTACCTTTGCGCAATTGGCTGCAGGGGCGCTTGAAGCCTTTGGTTGATGAAGTGCTGTCGCCTGCCTCGTTGCTCCAGAGAGGGATTTTTGATCCTGAAGCGGTTGCACGTCTGATCGAGGCCGATCGTTCAGGACGTATTGATGCGGCCTACACCTTGTTTGGCATCGTTTGTATGGAGCTGTGGTGTAAGCAGTATCTGGACGGCAATTTCGCCCTGGATCGCTGACAGCAATGCCCCCTGCAGTCGAGTTGGGCAGGGGAGCAGAGGTTCTATGCAAATACGGATTGTATGAACCGATGTTAATCTAGGCGGCTAGAGACAGATTCATCAGTGATGAGTGAAATTTTTAACTTTATTGGTACGAATGCATGAAGCAGGTTGTTCAGAATATGGCTAGTGGTGAGACGTCATTGATTAATGCGCCTGCCCCGACCGTTCGCAGTGGCTCTTTACAGATCAACACGACCAATACACTGATTTCTGCTGGCACGGAGCGTATGCTCGTGGGCTTTGGCCGGGCTAACTGGCTGGAAAAGGCCCGGCAGCAACCCGATAAGGTCCGCATGGTCCTGCAGAAGGTCCAGACCGATGGGTTGGCAACTACTGTAGATGCTGTTCGCTCGAAGCTTGCGCAACCTTTGCCGCTGGGATATTGCAACGTCGGAGTTGTTGCCTCGGTAGGCAATCATGTGTCCGGCTTCAAGCCTGGTGACAGGGTCGTTTCAAATGGTCCTCATGCCGATGTGGTGATCGTCCCGAAAAATCTCTGCGCGGTCATCCCCGACTCGGTCAGCGATGAAGCGGCTTCATTTACCGTACTGGCCAGTATCGGCCTGCAGGGTATCCGGTTGGCTCAGCCGACTCTGGGAGAGGCTTTTGTCGTTACTGGTGTCGGCCTGATCGGCCTGATGACTGTCCAACTCCTGCGTGCCCAGGGCTGCCGAGTACTGGCCATCGATTTTGACGAGCAGAAACTGGCACTGGCCCGCAGCTATGGTGCCGAAACCTGCAACCCCGGCAAGGGCGAGGATGCCGTTGTCGCCAGTATGATCTTCAGCCGTTCCAGGGGCGTTGACGGCGTTATCATTACCGCCTCGACCAAGTCATCCGACCCGGTCACCCAAGCCGCGCATATGTGCCGTAAACGCGGCCGCATCGTATTGGTAGGTGTCACTGGTCTGGAGCTGAATCGGGCTGATTTTTATGAGAAGGAACTGACATTCCAGGTTTCATGTTCTTATGGCCCTGGGCGTTATGACCCTACATACGAAGATCAAGGCAATGATTTCCCGATTGGTTTCGTTCGCTGGACTGAGCAGCGTAACTTCGAGGCCGTGCTGGACATGCTTGCCAGTGGTCAACTGGAAGTCGATTCGCTGATTTCCCATCGTTTTGCCTTTGAAGACGCGGCTGATGCTTATCAGACGCTCACGGCGGATAATTCCGCGCTGGGCATCATTCTGCAATATTCTTCAAGCGCCGCTGAGCGCAACATCAAGAAAGTGGTGTTGGCGCCGGAAGCGGTCGCGAGCTTCGACCCGGTCAAACCCGTGGTGGGTTTCATCGGTGCGGGAAACTATGCCTCCAGGATGCTGATTCCAGCTTTCAAGGCGGCAGGCGCGCAATTCCATACGATCGTGACCGCGGGCGGGATAAACGGGGTTATCCACGGCAGCAAGGCTGGTTTTGCGGAGGCGTCGACAGATATCGGAGCGATGCTGGGCAACGACCTGATCAATACCGTGGCGATTGTCACCCGTCACGATAGCCATGCTCGTTTTGTCGCTCAGGCGCTTGAGGCTGGTAAACACGTATTCGTCGAAAAACCATTGGCCATCGAAACCCAAGAGCTGGCGATGGTTGAGCAGGCCTATCAGAGTGCTGTCGAGAAGGGCCTCAAGCCTCACCTGATGGTGGGCTTCAATCGACGTTTTTCGCCGCAAGTGCAGAAGATGAAAGCCTTGCTTGCAGCGGTAAAAGAGCCGAAATCCTTTGTCATGACGATGAATGCCGGCGCTATTCCCGCGAGTCACTGGACGCAGGATCCAGCGGTTGGCGGTGGACGCATTATTGGCGAGGCCTGCCATTTCATCGATCTGATGCGCTTCCTGGCCGGCAGCAAAATCGTTTCGATCCAGGCCCGTAGAATGGGCGATACGGACGCCGTGGAAATCACCGAAGACAAAGCTGCGATCATCCTGGGTTTCGAAGACGGTTCTTTCGGTACCATTCATTACCTGGCCAATGGCGCATCGAGCTTTCCAAAAGAGCGCGTGGAAGTCTTTGCCGCAGGCCGTGTCCTGCAACTGGATAACTTCCGCAAATTGAAAGGTTTCGGCTGGCCCGGCTTCAACAAACTCAACCTGTGGAAACAGAACAAAGGGCAAAGCGAGTGTGCGGCCGCATTCCTCGCTGCTGTGGAAACCGGTGCGGCGACTCCGATCTCTTCCGATGAAATCTTCGAAGTGGCGCGGGTGAGTATCGAGGTTTCGCGGATCCTGCGTGAGCAATGAGCCTTTTTATTACTAAAGCCAGAACTGCCGTCGCGCTGGGGGGCGGCAATCTGGTTCGTGCATTGACGTATCGGCTTGGAGTCAAGACCGGGTTGAACCCTGTCAGACGTCTTTGCGCCGATATGCCACAGGGGCCTTTTTTTGCACCCAGTGCCAGGCGCGCCAACTCATTGCCCGTCAATACCCAATGGGGTACCCGGGCCCGCTATTACGGGTGCTGGGAGATTCCTGTTTCGGACGCGGCACCTGACTGGCACCTGAACCCGCTGAGTGGAGTTCGGGTTCCTGAGCCCGAAAGGGAGTGGTGGCGCATCCCTGACTTTGACGCAGCTGTTGGCGACATCAAGAATATCTGGGAAGCGTCACGCCTGGACTGGACACTGGCATTCGCCCAGCGAGCCTGTTCAGACAATGCCTCGCAGATGGAGCGGCTGAATCTGTGGCTGACGCACTGGTGCAAGAATAACCCTCCTTATTGCGGTCCGAACTGGAAGTGCGGTCAGGAGGCTTCCATTCGGGTTCTGCACCTGGCAATGACGGCGATCATTCTCGAGCAGTCGTCAACGCCATTGCCCGGGTTGATGGAACTTGTCCAACTGCACCTCAAACGCATCGAGCCAACGTTGAGTTATGCGATGGCCCAAGACAACAATCACGGCACCTCTGAAGCCGCGGCCTTGTTCGTCGGTGGTAGCTGGCTGGCGCTGTGCAATCATCCGCAAGGGCAGCGTTGGCAGCGATTGGGGCGTAAATGGCTGGAGAATCGCGCCGCTCGATTGATCGAGCCGGACGGCAGTTTCAGCCAGTACTCGGTCAATTATCACCGGGTCATGCTCGATACCTTTTCCATGGTCGAGGTCTGGCGAATCAAGGCCGGACTCGAAGCCTTCTCCGCAACCTTTCAATCCAGGGTGCGGGCCGCTACGAATTGGCTGTTTTCGCTGGTTGACGAGAGTTCCGGCGATGCGCCGAATATCGGGGCCAATGATGGTGCGCGCCTGTTGCCGCTGACGGACACGGACTACCGCGATTTCCGGCCGGCGGTTCAGTTGGCCATGACGCTGTTCTGTGGAAAAAGAGCCTATGCGGCCCCAGGTGCATGGGATTTGCCTTTGCAGTGGCTGCAATTGTCCGTGCCGTCGGCTGTCGTCGAGCGCCCGGCTAGCCAACTGTTCGACCAGGGTGGATATGCACTGCTACGACGCGCAGATGCCTTTGCCGTGCTGCGTTATCCGCGTTTTCATTTTCGACCCAGCCAGGCCGATGCCCTGCACGTAGATCTCTGGCGTTCGGGCCTCAACCTGCTGCGTGACGCAGGAACCTATAGCTATAACACCTCGGCCCAATGGCTGAGTTATTTCCCAGGTACCGTCAGCCATAACACCGTGCAATTCGACGGGCGTGACCAGATGCCACGACTCAGTCGTTTCCTGTTTGGCGACTGGTTGCGCACGCGCAGGGTCGATGGTCTGAGTGATACAGGAGAGGCCACTACCTGTGGTGCCAGTTATGGCGATAACGCTGGTGCCTTTCATACCCGTCAGGTGCGTCTGAGCGATACCGGGTTACAGGTTCGGGATGAGATCAAGGGGTTCAAAGTCGGCGCGGTTCTGCGCTGGCGTTTGCAGCCAGGCGATTGGCAGATGTCGGATGGTGTATTGAGCAACGGTTCGCACCGGATATCGGTAACGGGCAGCATGCCGATTGTTCGGCAGGAGCTGGTTCAGGGCTGGGAGTCTCGTTACTACTTGCAGAAGACTGAAGTGCCGGTGCTTGAAGTAGAAGTGGATTCGGCGGGTGTTTTGATTACGGAGTATCACTGGTAAACATGAAAATTCTTTATTTTCATCAGCATTTTTCCACTCCGAAAGGAGCTGTCGGCATTCGGTCCTATGAAATGGCCCGTCGCCTGATTGCTCGAGGGCATCAGGTTTCCATGGTCTGTGGTAGCTACGGTGGTGGACAAACCGGGCTGGAAGGCCCTTTTGTCGGTGGGAAACGCAAGGGCACCGTCGACGGAATTGAAATTATCGAGTTCGATCTGGCGTACTCCAACAGTGACGGCCTGTTCACTCGTACACTCAGTTTCTTGAAGTTCGCATTTCGCAGCATTGGGTTGGCGCTGACCGAGCGTTACGATCTGGTTTTTGCCACCACGACACCTCTGACGGCAGGGATTCCTGGCATTTTTGCGCGTTGGTTGCGCAACAAACCATTTGTATTCGAAGTCCGTGATCTCTGGCCCGAGCTCCCCAAGGCAATGGGCGTCATTCGCAATCCGCTGATTCTGTCTGCCATGTCGCTGCTTGAATGGGCGAGCTATCGCTCTGCTCACCGAGTCATCGGGCTTTCCCCGGGCATTGTTGATGGTATCGCCCATCGCGGTGTTGCGCGCGACCGGATCACCATGATTCCCAACGGCTGCGACCTCGATATTTTTAATGCGCCCGCCGAGCCATGGCGGCCTGCCGGTGTGGAAAAAGATCAACTGATGGCCGTCTTTGCCGGTACCCACGGCGTTGCCAACAAGCTCGATTCGGTACTGGATGCGGCGAAGGAACTGAAACTCCGCCAGCGTGACGATATCCGCCTGGTGCTGATCGGGCAGGGCAAGTTGAAGCCGGCGCTGCAGCAGCGAGCGGCCAGGGAAGGACTGGATAATGTGATCTTTCACGATCCGGTGAACAAAGCGAAGTTGTCCGGCCTGATGGCCAGTGCGGATCTTGGCTTGCAACTGCTCGCCAATGTTCCTGCCTTCTATTACGGTACTTCACCCAACAAGTTTTTCGACTACATCGCTTCGGCACTGCCTGTTCTGAATAACTATCCAGGCTGGCTGGCCGAAATGATCACCAAGGAAGATTGCGGTTTTGTCGTACCGCCGGAAAGTCCATCGCTGTTCGCCGATGCCCTGATACAGGCAGCCGATGCGCGTGAAGAACTCAAGGCCAAAGGCCTGAGAGGTCGTGAGCTGGCGGTCAGGGAGTTCGATCGTCGCAAGCTTGCGGATCGGTTTGTCGATTGGCTGGAGGGTGTGGCCCGATGATCAAGCGTGGGTTCGATCTGTTTGCTTCGATACTGGGCCTGTTATTGCTGGCACCGGTCATGGCGATAGTCGCCTGGCAGATCCGCAAGAAACTCGGTTCTCCCGTGTTGTTCCGCCAGGTTCGTCCGGGCAAGGACGGCAAGCCCTTCGAGATGGTCAAGTTCCGTACAATGCGCGATGCTCATGATGCGATGGGCAATCCGCTGCCGGATTCGGAGCGCATGACACCGTTTGGCAGTTTTTTGCGTTCTAGCAGTCTGGATGAGTTGCCAGAGCTGTGGAATGTCTTGAAGGGAGATATGAGTCTGGTAGGGCCTCGACCTCTGCTGATGGAGTATCTGCCGCTATACAATAGTGAACAGTATCGTCGCCATGAGGTGCGTCCGGGCGTGACTGGCTGGGCTCAGATTAATGGGAGGAATGCCCTGGAGTGGGAAGAAAAATTCAACCTGGATGTCTGGTATGTAGACAACCAATCCTTATGGTTGGATTTGAAAGTCATCTTCCTGACGATCAAAAAAGTTGTTATTCGTGACGGTATCAGTGCAGAAGGCGAAGTTACCGCTGCGAAGTTTACTGGGACCAAACGATGAATTTGCGGGCCCTGCTGGAAGCTAAATGGAAATAATACGGTCGTTGTGAATGCGGTTGAGTTCTGCGACTGGAAGGTTATTGAGTTTCCGGCGATTTCTGGCCCGAGCAGCGGCGAAACTGGTGCCAGGGGACCGTTGGCGACATGGCTGCGCGTATGACCCCTCTGATCAGTATGATGGTGTGATCACTGGAGCGGCAGTTATTGCAAATGTGCCTGCCCCGATAATGGGCCGAGTGTTTAAAGCGCTGCCCCAGGCTTTTTGTAGACAGCAGGAGCTCATGAAGAGCTCTCCATATTTTCGAATGAAAACTGACGGGTATTGGTTGTGTTGAATACACCTTTTTCTCCCTGGCCTTCCTTTTCCGACGAAGAGGCCAATGCTGTACGTGATGTGATCCTGTCCAACAAAGTCAATTACTGGACCGGCACGCAAGGACGTGAGTTCGAAAAGGAATTCGCGGCATGGACGGATACTCAATACGCCATTGCGCTTGCTAACGGCACGGTCGCCCTGGACCTGGCCCTTAAGGCTCTGGGGATTGGCGCCGGCGACGAAGTGATCGTTACCTCGCGTACGTTCCTGGCATCGGTGTCCAGCATCGTCAATGCCGGAGCGACTCCAGTTTTCGCCGATGTGGATCGCGATTCGCAAAACTTCACCGCGCAGAGCATTCGCGCCGTAATGACTCCTCGTACCCGCGCGGTCATCTGTGTGCACCTGGCTGGCTGGCCTTGTGACATGGACCCGATCATGGCCCTGGCGCAGGAGTTCGATCTCAAGGTGATCGAGGACTGCGCGCAGGCCCATGGGGCCCTGTACAAGGGGCGTCCCGTCGGTTCGATCGGTCATGTCGGTGCCTGGTCTTTCTGTCAGGACAAGATCATGACCACGGGTGGCGAGGGCGGCATGGTCACCACCAACGATCGCCAGTTGTGGGCAGACATGTGGGCCTTCAAGGACCATGGCAAGAGCTGGGAGGCTGTCTATGAGCGCGAGCATCCACCAGGTTTCCGCTGGGTGCACGAAAGCTTTGGCACTAACTGGAGGATGCTGGAAGTCCAGGCGGTGATTGGCCGGATTCAACTCAAACGCATGACCGATTGGCAGGCAAGCCGTCTGGAGAATGCGCAGCAGATATGGGATTGCGCTCGCCAACTGAATGGCCTGCGTACTCCGGCCATACCCGAAGGCAGTGTTCATGCCGCCTACAAGTGCTATGTGTTCGTGGAACCGCAACAGCTCAAGGACGGTTGGGACAGGGATCGCATTCTGGCGGAGATTACGGCGCGGGAAGTCCCGGTATTCTCCGGTTCCTGCTCCGAGGTCTATCTGGAAAAGGCCTTTGACAATACTGACTGGCGCCCTGCGACACGCTTGCCGATCGCTCGAGAGCTGGGAGAAACCAGCCTCATGTTCCTGGTGCACCCTACGCTGAAGGCATCTGAAATCGAGAAAACGTGCTCGGTGCTCAAAGAGGTCATGCAACTGGCCGCGCGGTAACTATCAGCCAAACTTGTGCGGTGGAGCGGTTTTCGCTCCCCGTACAAAAAGAATTCGGCTGCTGGGCTGTAAAGCGGGCTTGCCTGTTGTCATAAAATGGAACTTCTTGGGATCACCCAGTGTGGCACCAGATATATTTCAGGAGTAATAGAGGTGTTCAAGGTGTTATGGATAAGTTGAGAGCCTTTTTACTGGGATTAACGCGCCGGCAAAAGCGTGCCTTTCAGGTGGTGACTGACGTTATCCTCGTCTGGTTTGCCCTCTGGATGGCTTTTGTCGTTCGTTTAGGCGTCGATGAGCTGGTCAATCCCTTTGCTGATTACCTCTGGTTATTTTTGAGTGCCACTGTTGTCGCAATCCCGTTGTTCATACGCTTCGGTATGTACCGTGCCGTCATGCGTTATTTTGGCAACGATGCGCTGATCACCATTATCAAGGCTGTCAGTCTGTCGGCGCTCATGCTTGCCCTGATCGTGTATTGGAGCAGCAGCCGTCAACCGCTGGTGCCCAGATCGATAATCTTCAACTACTGGTGGCTGAGCCTGGTGATGATCGGCGGGTTGCGTCTCGCGATGCGCCAGTACTTCCTGGGCGACTGGTTCACGGCTGCGCAGCATGTTCCTTTTACCAGTCGGGATGATGGCTTGCCGAAGGTGGCCATTTACGGCGCCGGTGCGGCGGGTAACCAATTGGTCGCTGCTTTGCGGATGGGGCGCTTGATGCGCCCGGTAGCATTCATCGACGACGACAGTAATATTGCCGAGCGAGTGATTTCCGGGCTGCATGTCTATAAGCCCAAACATATTCAGCAAATGATCGATGTGACCGGAGCTCAGCAGATCCTTTTGGCAATCCCTTCTGCTAACCGTACGCGACGCCGAGAGATCCTGAGTTTCCTCGAGGGGTTCGGTCTGCATGTGCAAAGTGTGCCGGGTTTTATGGATCTGGCGAGCGGACGAGTCAAGGTCGATGATATTCAGGAAGTCGACATTGCCGACCTGTTGGGGCGCGACTCGGTCCCCCCTCAGGAAGAGTTGCTCGAGCATTGCATCAAGGAGCAGTCGGTACTGATCACGGGTGCCGGTGGTTCGATCGGTTCGGAACTGTGCCGTCAGATTCTTGCGTTGCGCCCGACCACGATGCTGCTCTACGAGCACAGTGAGTTCAATCTCTACAGCATCTTGCAGGAGCTCGAACAGCGCATCGTTCGCGAGTCGCTGTCCGTGAAGTTGTTGCCGATCCTGGGGTCCGTGCGTAATCAGGAAAAACTGCTCGATATCATGCAAACCTGGCATGTGGATACGGTGTATCACGCCGCAGCCTATAAGCATGTCCCCATGGTCGAGCACAATATCGCTGAAGGCTTGTTGAACAATGTGATGGGTACATTGAGTACGGCGCAGGCCGCTCTTCGTGCGAATGTCGCGAACTTCGTGCTGATTTCAACGGATAAGGCGGTACGCCCGACGAATGTCATGGGCAGTACCAAGCGCTTGGCCGAAATGACGCTGCAGGCTCTGAGCCGTGAGGTGGCTCCGGTATTGTTCGGGGAGCACGCCAATGTTTCCCGGGTGAATAAAACCCGCTTTACCATGGTGCGTTTCGGCAATGTGCTGGGCTCTTCCGGTTCGGTCATTCCGTTGTTTCACAAGCAGATCAAGTCCGGTGGGCCTTTGACGGTCACCCATCCCCGTATCACGCGTTATTTCATGACTATTCCGGAAGCGGCCCAACTGGTAATCCAGGCGGGCTCCATGGGGCAGGGTGGTGATGTGTTTGTGCTGGATATGGGCGAGCCGGTCAGGATTGTCGAACTGGCCGAGAAGATGGTTCATCTGTCCGGATTGAGCTTGCGTTCCGAAAAGAACCCCCATGGCGACATAGCCGTCGAGTTCACGGGACTGCGGCCAGGCGAAAAGCTCTATGAAGAACTGTTGATCGGCGATAACGTCGTAGCGACGCAGCATCCAATGATCATGAGCGCCAATGAAGACTATCTGCCTTGGGATGTATTGAAGGCCAGGCTGGGCGAGTTGCTGTTGGCGGTCGACCAGGATGATTACTCGAGAGTCCGGCAACTGTTGCGCGACACGGTCAGTGGCTACACTCCGGACAGCGAGATTGTCGACTGGATTTATCAGCAGCGCCGGCTCGAGCCCTAGTTGCATCATTAGCCCCTCGGTCGCCATGAACTTGCTGTTTGGTGCTGAGGGGCGATTACACTTGTTAAGCATTACCTGCGTTCTTGTTGTACTTACACAGAGTGGACACTATGGGGGCGGCACTGCCTTGACCCGTCGGTAAAAACGTTCTGCTCTGCAACTACAAAAATAAAAAACATATTGAAGTGGTCAGCCGGGACTGCAGTCTGGTTCCAGACTTTGCTGCCACGACATGCCGTTGGAGTCGACACCTTGAGCTTTCAAGCATCGTCTGACTTATGGTTTCCCTGGATAGGGCTTTTGTGGCCGCTACCGATCATGGCGACCCTCTCGCTGGGGGTGACTGGAGCTTTTCTTCGTTATGCGCTGGCTCACAGGCTGATGGAGATTCCGAACGCACGCAGCTCCCACTCCATTCCTACACCGCGTAGTGGCGGGGTAGGTATCGTCCTGACTTTCCTTATTGCCTTGCCCTTGGCCGGCATGCTTGGAGCTATCGGCCCGAACCTGGTCTGGAGCCTCTCAGGCGCGGGTGCTGGTATCGCCTTGCTTGGATTTATTGACGATCATCGGCCCATTGCGGCCCGCTGGCGTTTGCTCGGACATTTTGCAGGTAGTCTCTGGGCCTTGTTCTGGCTGGGAGGGTTGCCGGCGCTTGAGGTGTTCGGCATGACGCTGGAGCTTGGCTGGATCGGGCATGCATTGGCTGTGGTGTATCTGGTCTGGATGTTGAACCTCTACAACTTCATGGATGGCATCGATGGAATTGCCAGTGTCGAAGCCGTGACATCCTGCCTGAGTATTTGCCTGATCTATTGGCTGTCGGGATATGACGATCTGATCTGGCCGCCCTTGCTGCTCGCCACCTCGACACTGGGTTTCCTGTACTGGAATTTTCCGCCGGCGAAAATCTTCATGGGTGATATCGGCAGCGGTTTCCTGGGTATTGTGCTGGGTATTCTTTCACTGCAGGCCGCCTGGAGAAACGCCGATTTCCTGTGGGTATGGTGCATTTTGCTCGGGGTGTTCATCGTTGATGCGACTTTTACCTTGATCCGGCGTTTTTTACGTGGAGAGCGCATCTATGAAGCTCATCGCAGCCATGGTTATCAGTTCGCTTCACGCCAACTGGGAAGTCATTTCCCGGTTACCTTGGGCGTCGCATTGATCAACCTTCTCTGGCTGTTACCCATAGGTCTGTTTGTTGCCATGCAGAAGCTAGACGGAGGATTGGGGGTGATCGTGGCCTATGTACCGTTGCTCATTTTAGCTGTGAAGTATCGGGCCGGTGAGTCGGAGCGCCGAGCAGAGTGATGAGGGCGGCACTATTACATAAACTGCAATCAATCCATTTTTGACAGTGCATCACCATGGCCTACGTTTGAGAGGCAGCTTCGGAAAAGCTGCATCTTTATCAACGGTGTCATGGAGTGTCACTTATGCGTACAAACTATTTCTATTCCTTGCTTTTTGCCCTGCTGACAAGCGCCTCTATCAGCGTAATTGCTGCTCCCGCGTCGAAACAAGAGACGGCAAGCACGGTGCCAGCCGTGACTGCGGTAGCTGCCCCACAAACTACCATGGTCGATATCAACAGGGCTGACGCTGCTACGTTGCAGCGTGAACTGTTGGGGGTAGGTGAAGTAAAAGCCAAGGCAATTGTTGCATATCGTGAAGCTAATGGAGCTTTCTCGTCAGTGGACGAACTGCTCGAGGTCAAGGGAATCGGCAAGGCGATCCTGGAAAGCAACCGTGAAAAATTGAAGGTCAACTGAGGCTTCAATTCATGCACAAGGCCGATCACTGATCGGCCTTGTGTTTTTCGGGACCTTAGTGCGCAGATCACAATAAGCAAGGTTACGCCATTCAATGTTGTCTATCGCCTCGATAGAATTATGATCGTAATATTTTATTGAATTATGACTATAATCAAATCGCTTCCCAAGCAGCGCATCAATTCCTTGTCTTTCACTTCTCAAGCACTTTTCTGGAGAGCCGTTATGAACTCGATTTCACCCAAGGGGCTGGCACTTGTCACCGGTGCTTCATCTGGTATCGGTGCGGTTTACGCCGAGCGGCTGGCCGCTCGTGGTTACGATCTGTTGCTGGTTGCGCGAGATGAGCAGCGCCTGCAAACCGCGGCTATCCGGCTGCGGGCCGAGCACAAGGTGCAGGTTGAAGTGTTGAAGGCCGATCTGACACTCAAGGCCGATGTGCTGAGGATCGAGCAGCGTTTGCGCTCCGACTCGAGCATCAGTCTGTTGCTGAACAATGCCGGTATTGCTGCTGACGGAAGCCTGGCCGTTGCCGATGCGGATCAGTTGGAGGCGATGATCCAGCTTAATGTGGTCGCGGTCACTCGTCTGGCTGCTGCGGCCGCCACCAGCTTTTCGGCGGCTGGAAGAGGGGCGATCATCAATATCGCTTCGGTGGTGGCGCTGATTCCCGAGCGTTTTAATGCGACCTACAGTGCGACCAAGGCCTATGTCCTGAGCCTGACTCAGTCGCTCGCTGCGGAATTGGACGGTAAAGGCGTGCAGGTCCAGGCGGTATTGCCAGGGGTGACCCGCACCGAGATCTGGGAGCGCTCGGGCATCGATGCCCAGGGAATTCCAGCCGAGATGATCATGGATGCCCCCGAGATGGTGGATGCGGCTCTGGCTGGTTTTGATCAGGGTGAGTTGATCACCATCCCCTCGCTACCCGACTCGGCTGATTGGGATGCCTTTGTAGCTGCGCGTTTTGCCCTGGCGCCGAACCTGTCGAAAAGCAGCGCGGCTGCTCGCTACAAATAAGCGTATCGAGGCCGGAGGGTGGTGCGGATCACTCCGCCTGCCCATCCTGCTTTTTCAGATGCTCGCGTGTTACATCCAGTATCCGTTTGGCCAGGTCTGGGTTCTCGACACTGCGTGATAACACCAGAGCCCCGACCAGGGTCGACATGATCACCAGGCTTTGGTCGGCGGTATTTTCTCCCTCGAGATTTGCTTCTACCTGCGCAAGTCGGGTATTGAGCACTGCATCGGTGGTGGGGCTGGCTTGCCCACGCAGGCCCAGTTCCGAAGACATGGTGGGCAGCGGGCAACCTTGACCGGGGCAGGTCTGATGCCTCTCGGACAGGTAGCTGTCGATAAAGGCCGGCAGTGGCCGTTCCTGGGCAAACAGCGTGGCGCAGTGTGCATCGAGTTCTGCGGCCGCGGCCTGCAGGGCTTTTTCGACCAGATCGTCCTTGGATTTGAAATGCGAGTAGAAACCGCCATGGGTCAGACCCAGGGCTTTCATCAGCGGTTGCAGGCCTGTCGCGCCGATGCCGTCGCGTCGAAAGCGCTCGGCGGCTTCCTTGATGATGCGTTGATGGGTTTGGGCTTTATGGTCTTGCGAGTAACGCATCGGGGGAAGTCTCCACAGCTAGGGAGTCATCTTACCCAAGGTTGATGGGAGGGGGATTGCACTTTTAACCCCAGAAACCTCATTTTCCCCACTGAATGACTAGAAAGTCATGATTTGTCAGTGAGTCAAGTATCAGTTGGCATGAATTGTGATTATTAGATATCCATGGATTGTTCAACAATCGCAAGGCGATATTTATGAGCAACGTATTGTCCCTGGCTGATCAGATAACCCTCGAATTGCGCGCCGATATCATCGGCGGGCGCTTGCTGCCGGGCATGGCGCTAGTGGAAAACGATCTGGTGTCCGCCTACAACGCTTCGCGCAATACCATTCGCGAGGCCTTGCATCGTCTGGGGCAGGAAGGCTTGACCCGCTACGCACGCAATAAAGGCGTCACGGTGCGCAGACTGGGGATCGATGAGGTGCGTGACCTGTTTCAGGTACGCCGTACCCTGGAGTTGCAGGCCATCGCCTCCAGCAAACCGCTGCGCGAATACCAGTCCGATCGAATGCTCGAGGCTATCGAGGCCAGCGAACTCGCTCGTGAGCGTGAGGACTGGCGCTCGGTGGGTACTCACAGCCTGGCCTTTCATCAACACATCGTCGGGCTGATGCGCAGCCCCTTGTTCGACGAGTTTTTCACCAACGTCGTGGCGCAGCTGCGCCTGGTGTTCTGTGCCGCCCCTGACGAGCAGCGTTTCCAGTCGCCCTGGCTGGCCCGGGACCGGCAGATCCATGACTTGCTCGCCGATGGCGACAAGCAGGCCGCCGGCGAGACCTTGGCGATTTACCTGGACGACTCCGAACGGCTATTGCTCGACATTCTCAGCCACTCTTCCCGCCACTGATCGAGGGTTTCAACCATGTACAAGGACTATCCCGCGGCTTATCAGGTCAGCAAAGGCTCGGCCCTACAGGTGGACACGGTCTTTTATGAGCGGGTCCGCGACAGCAAGGAGCAACGCATCTTGATCGAGCAATTCGAGGTGCCGATCCGCACCGGGCGCGCCTGGCATGTGCCGGCCGGGCATGTGTTCCGGGTGACCACGCCGGCCGGCCCGCAGGTCGGGGACTTCAACGTCTGGAATGCCAACGACCCGCGGGAGCGTTTGTGGGCGGCGCGTACCCGGCAGTTGCAGGGCGCGCATGTCAGTACCCATGACCGGCTGTGGTCGAACCTGCCGTTCCTGCGGCCACTGGTGACCATTACCGATGACAGCCTTGCCGGTTATGGCATCGACGAGCATGGCGGGCGTTTGCACGACCTGCTCGGCACGCGCTGTGACCCCTATGTGAACCGCATGCTCACCGGGGAGGACTTCCATCATCATTGCCATTCCAATCTGACGCGCGCGGTCCTGCCCCATGGGCTGACCGAGTTCGATGTGCATGACGTGCTGAACATCTTCCAGTGCACCGGGCTCAATCATGATGACATGTATTTCATGAAGGCCTGTCCTGCGCAGAAGGGCGATTACCTGGAGTTCTTTGCCGAAATCGATCTGTTGTGCGCGTTGTCGACCTGCCCGGGCGGCGATCTGTCGCTGCCCATGTGGGGGCCGGAGGCCCAGGACCCGCTCAGCGTCTGTCGGCCCTTGGGCGTGGAGATCTATCGGCTCGACGAAGCATTGCTCGAAGGCTGGAGCCAGCCAGAGCGTGCTGCCTACAAAGGCCTGCACGGCCTGCAGATCGCCAAGGCTGCCTGGGAGAAATAATGCCGCTGAGGAAATAAAAAGCCCCGCCATTGTGTGAATGGCGGGGCTGTTCGATCGGGTTATCCAGTCAGCGGTCCTGCGCGTCCTTGGCGTCCGCTTCCGCGTTGCGTTCAGCAACGCGCTTGCGTTGCTCCTCGGTCAGTTCCACCTTGTTGGCGGTGTCGCGCAACATCATCAAACCGCCAACGATCGAGCCGATTGCAACGATCAGAATCAACCAGGCATACCAGGGCATAGGGCTCTCCTTGAGGGCATACGGCGGGTGAGGAGTCTCACCCGTCAAGCTGCCATACCACTTCGAGTTACAGCGTTTCGCAGTGGTTCCATTGTAGGCCTGATCTGCCCCGGTAACCTCTCTTGCATCAATCTTCCGTGCGGCTACGCAATCCAATTACAGAGGCATGCTACCCACTCAGAGCCCGGTCAGCATCGCATCCGCCGGGGCATTGGCGCGCAGTTGCGCGGTCAGTTGGAAGTAGACGAAACCGGCCGCCATGAAACCGAGGAAGATCAGGCCGATCAGGCTGTTGAACCAGGCCATGGCCACCAGGCAGACCACGGCCAGCGCCAGGGCGATGGCGGGGACCAGCGGGTAGCCCGGGGCGCGGAAGGTGCGTTCCAGGTGCGGCTCGACTTTGCGCAGTTTGAACAGGCTGAGCATGCTCATGATGTACATCACGATGGCGCCGAATACGGCCATGGTGATCATCGCCGCGGTCAGGGTCATGCCGCCCAGGTTGATCAGGCCATCGCTGTAGATGGCGGTGATGCCGATCAGGCCGCCGGCGATGATGGCGCGGTGCGGCGTCTGGAAGCGCGACAGCTTGGCCAGGGACGCCGGCAGGTAGCCGGCGCGGGCGAGGGCGAAGAACTGCCGCGAGTAGCCGAGAATGATGCCGTGGAAGCTCGCCACCAGGCCGAACAGGCCGATCCACACCAGCATGTGCAGCCAGCCGGAGTTGTCCCCGACCACGGCTTTCATGGCCTGGGGCAGCGGGTCGTTGATGTTCGACAGGGTGCGCCAGTCGCCCACGCCGCCGGCGAAGAACATCACGCCCATGGCCAGCAGGACCAGGGTCAGAATGCCGCTGATGTAGGCCTTGGGGATGGTGCGTTTCGGGTCCTTGGCTTCCTCGGCGGCCATGGCCGCGCCTTCGATGGCGAGGAAGAACCAGATGGCGAACGGAATCGCCGCGAACATCCCGGCAATCGCCGGTGCGCCGAAGGTGTCCGAACCGGCCCAGCCGTTGAGGGCGAAGTTGCTGAAGCTGAAGGCCGGTGCGACCACGCCCATGAATACCAGCAGTTCCGCCACCGCCAGCACGCAGACCACCAACTCGAAGGTGGCAGCGAGTTTGACCCCGAGAATGTTCAGCCCCATGAACAGGATATAGGCGCCAACGGCTGCATGTTTCGGGTCCAGGGCCGGGAACTGCACATTCAGGTAGGCGCCGATCGCCAGGGCGATGGCCGGTGGCGCGAAGACGAATTCGATCAGGGTCGCCAGCCCGGCTATCAGCCCGCCTTTTTCACCGAAGGCCCGGCGGCTGTAGGCAAAGGGCCCGCCGGCATGGGGAATGGCGGTGGTCAGCTCGGTGAAGCTGAAGATGAAACAGCTGTACATGGCCGCGACCATCAGCGAGGTCAACAAAAAGCCCAGGGTGCCGGCGACACCCCAGCCGTAACTCCAGCCGAAGTATTCCCCGGAGATCACCAGCCCGACCGCGATTCCCCATAAATGCAGCGTGCCCAGCGTTGGTTTGAGTTGTGTGTTCATGCGTGGCTCCCGGAATGAAATGCTCGGGCTGCTCATTGCAGCGCTCATGCCAGAGCGAAAACGGGCGTCGTAAAGCGCCAAAAGCTGTCGTATCGAGGATGTTGCCAGTTGTTTCAGGGCTGAAGGCGTCTGGATTGGTGCACAGCCGTGCAACAGAGGAGGGCGGCGGCAGGCATGTTTCTCCTGCATCGTGTCTCCCGTTGCAGCAGCAGAGCGGCTCGCGATGGCTGCCTGCCCCCTCCCGGGCCGCGCCGATTGCCGCTGTAAATCCCGCGTAAAGCCATTCTTTACGCTTTCTTTATGCACCGCCCACACCCTCGATCTCGTTCCTTTACAGCCTCCCTGCGGACAATGCCCCACACGCGGCGATTGCCGTACGACGGAGAGATTCCATGAGCGTTCTGGACGGGGTGTCCCTGCTGCTGGCAGTGGGGCTGTTCATTTATCTGCTGGTTGCGCTGTTGCGCGCGGATCGGAACTAGGAGCGGCTATGCACAGTTATGACTATTGGCTGATCCTCGGCTTCTTTGCCCTGGTGGTGCTGCCCGCGCCTTTCCTGGGGCGGTTCTACTACAAGGTGATGGAGGGCCAGCGCACCTGGCTGACGCCGCTGTTGGGGCCGGTGGAGCGCGCCTGTTACCGGCTCTCGGGCGTCGATGCGCAAAGCGAACAGAGCTGGCAGAAATACACCCTGGCCTTGCTTGCGTTCAACCTGGCCGGCTTCCTGTTGCTGTTCACGATTCTGCTGTTCCAGGACCATCTGCCGCTCAACCCGCAGAACCTGCCGGGACAGGAGTGGACGCTGGCGTTCAACACCGCGGTCAGCTTCATGACCAACACCAACTGGCAGTCCTACAGCGGTGAAGCCTCCCTGAGCTATCTGAGCCAGATGATCGGCCTGACCGTGCAGAACTTTGTCAGCGCCGCCACCGGCCTGGCCGTGCTGGTTGCCCTGTGCCGCGGCATCGGCCGTCGTTCGGCGCGGACCCTGGGCAACTTCTGGGTCGACATGACCCGTGCCACCCTCTACGGCCTGCTGCCGCTGTGCCTGCTGTTGGCATTGTTCCTGGTCTGGCAGGGCGTACCACAAACCTTCGCCCAGTATGTTCACGCCGTGACTCTGCAAGGCGTCGATCAGGTGATTCCACTGGGCCCGGCCGCCAGCCAGATCGCCATCAAGCAACTGGGTACCAATGGCGGGGGCTTCTTCGGCGTCAACTCGGCGCATCCGTTCGAGAACCCGACAGCCTGGAGCAACCTGTTCGAGGTGGCCTCGATCATCCTGATCCCGGTGGCCCTGGTGTTCACCTTCGGCCACTACGTCAAGGACCTGCGCCAGAGCCGGGCGATCATCGCCTGCATGCTGGCGCTGTTCCTGATCGGCGGCGCGACTTCGCTGTGGGCCGAGTACCAGCCCAACCCGACCCTGAACAATGTCGCGGTCGAACAGACCGCGCCGCTGGAGGGTAAGGAAGCGCGCTTCGGTACCACCGCAACGGTGCTCTGGTCGGTGACCACCACCGCGGCCTCCAACGGTTCGGTCAACGGCATGCATGACAGCCTCAGCCCGCTGAGCGGCATGGTTGCGCTGATCAACATGATGGTCGGCGAAGTGATCTTCGGCGGTGTCGGCGCGGGCCTCTACGGCATGTTGCTGAACGTGCTGATCGCGGTGTTCCTCGCCGGCCTGATGATTGGGCGCACCCCGGAATACCTGGGCAAGAAGCTGCAGGCCAAGGAAGTGCAGTTGTTGGTGGTGACGCTGATGGTGATGCCGGTCGGCGTGCTGGTACTGAGCGCCATCGCCGCGAGCCTGCCGGGGCCGGTGGCAGCGGTGAGCAACCCTGGCGCCCATGGTTTCAGCCAGTTGCTGTACGCCTACACCTCGGCCAGCGCCAACAACGGTTCGGCCTTTGCCGGCCTGGGCGCCAATACATCGTTCCACAACCTGATGCTGGGCCTGGGCATGTTGATCGGCCGCTTCGGCTACATCTTGCCGGTGCTGGCCCTGGCCGGCAGCCTGGCGCTGAAAAAGACCGCGCCGATCGGCCAGAACAGCTTCCCGACCCATGGCCCGCTGTTCGTCACGCTGCTGACCATGACCATTTTGCTGGTGGGCGGGCTGACCTTTTTGCCGACCCTGGCACTGGGCCCGATTGCCGAACATTTGAGCTTGGCTGCCTTTGGAATGAAGGGCTGAGGACTTAATGATGAATATGCCTGTTCCTGCCTCCAAGAAGGCTGTAACTGAAATGCCCGGCGCTAAAGCCGTGGCCTCGAAACACACTGCTGCCGAACAACAGAAAACCTCGATCGCAGCCCTGTGGCGTCCGGCGCTGGTACAGGCCTTCGTCAAGCTCGACCCGCGTCAGCTGCAACGTTCGCCGGTGATGCTGGTGGTCGAACTGACCGCGATCCTGACCACGGTACTGTGCCTGGTGCCCAATACCGCGGTGCCAACCTTCGTCGCCGCGCAGATCGCCCTGTGGCTATGGTTCACCGTGCTGTTCGCCAACTTCGCCGAGGCCCTCGCCGAAGGTCGTGGCAAGGCCCGCGCCGACAGCCTCAAGGCCGGCAGCGAAGGCCTGAGTGCACGCCTGAAGAAGGCCAATGGCAGCTTCCAGGTGATCCCTGCCGCCAATCTGCGTAAAGGCGATGTGGTACGTGTCGAAGCCGGGGAAATGATCCCCGGTGACGGTGAAGTCATCGAAGGTATTGCCGCGGTCAACGAAGCGGCGATCACTGGCGAGTCGGCACCGGTCATTCGCGAGTCCGGCGGTGATCGCTCGGCCGTGACCGGCAATACCCGCCTGGTGTCCGACTGGTTGCTGGTGCGTATTACCAGCAACCCGGGCGAGTCGACCCTCGATCGCATGATCGCCCTGGTGGAAGGCGCCAAGCGCCAGAAGACCCCGAACGAAGTGGCCCTGGATATCCTGCTGATCGGCCTGACCCTGATCTTCCTGATCGTGGTCGTGACCCTGCAGCCGTTCGCCCATTTTGCCAATGGCAGCCTGCCGCTGGTGTTCTTGGTGGCGTTGCTGGTGACCCTGATTCCGACCACCATCGGTGGCTTGCTGTCGGCCATCGGGATCGCCGGGATGGACCGTCTGGTGCGGCTGAACGTGATCGCCAAATCCGGTCGTGCGGTGGAAGCGGCGGGTGACGTGCATGTCCTGCTGCTGGACAAGACCGGCACCATCACCTTCGGTAACCGTCGCTGCGCGGCCATCCACTCGGCGCCTGGGGTCAACCACCAGGAAATGGCCGAGGCCACCTTGCTGGCCTCGCTGGCGGACGACACGGCGGAAGGCAAATCCATCGTCGAGTACCTGCGTGGGCTTTATCCACAGCCCGAGCCGGGCGCCGAAATGCTGACTGCCGTGCCCTTCAGTGCTGAAACCCGGCTGTCCGGTGTCGACTATCAGGGGCGGGTCTATCGCAAGGGCGCGGTGGATTCGGTACTGGCCTTCGTCGGTCTGCAACGTGGCGACCTAGCCCCGGCGCTGTCCCGGGAGATCGACAAGATCGCCCAGAGTGGCGGCACGCCGTTGCTGGTGTGCGCCGAGGGCAAGCTGCTGGGCGCCATTCATCTCAAGGACGTGGTCAAGCCCGGTATCCGCGAGCGTTTCGCCGAGCTGCGCAAGCTGGGGATCCGCACCGTGATGGTGACCGGCGACAACCCGCTGACCGCCGCCGCCATTGCCGCGGAGGCCGGGGTGGATGACGTGCTGGCCGAAGCCACGCCGGAGAAAAAGCTGGCGCGCATTCGCCACGAGCAGAACGACGGCCGCCTGGTCGCCATGTGCGGCGACGGCGCCAATGACGCCCCGGCGCTGGCCCAGGCTGACGTCGGCATGGCTATGAACGATGGCACCCAGGCGGCGCGCGAAGCGGCGAACATGGTCGACCTCGACAGCGATCCGACCAAGCTGCTGGACGTGGTGCAGATCGGCAAGGAACTGCTGGTGACCCGTGGCGCCCTGACCACCTTTTCCATTGCCAACGACATAGCCAAGTACTTCGCGATCCTGCCGGCGCTGTTCGCGGCGATTTATCCACAGCTCGGCGTGCTCAACGTCATGCAACTGAGCAGCCCACAGAGCGCGATCCTTTCGGCGATCGTGTTCAACGCCCTGATCATCGTCGTGCTGATTCCGTTGGCCCTGCGCGGGGTACGGGTGCAGGCGGCCAGCGCGGCCCATCTGCTGCGCCGTAACCTGCTGATCTATGGCCTGGGCGGGATCCTGGTGCCGTTCCTGGGCATCAAGCTGATCGACATGCTGCTGACCGCTTTGCACTTGGTGTAACCCCATCCCTGGAGGGGCGAGCCTGCTGGCGAGGCGGTGTCACTGAAGCATCGCCGGCAGGCCGGCTCCTACAGCGTTTGGGGTGAGCTTGTTAACCGAATCGAGGATTTGATGATGTCCACTGTATTGCGTCCGGCCCTGAGCCTGATTGTGTTGATGACCCTGATCACTGGCGTGGCCTATCCGCTGGTGGTCACCGGCGTGGCCCAGGTGGCGTTTCCGAAACAGGCCAATGGCAGCCTGGTGCTCGATGGCGTGGGCCAGGTCCGTGGTTCTGCCCTGATCGCCCAGGATTTCAGCGGCGACAGCTGGTTCCACCCGCGTCCATCGGCCGGGGCCTTTGCCACGGTGTCCAGCAGTGCGAGCAACCTGGCGCCGAGCAACCCGGCCCTGGCCACTCGCGTGATCGACGACGCCAACAAGCTGGCAGTGCCAGGGCAAGGGCCGGTACCGCTGGCGTTGCTGACGACTTCGGGCAGCGGCCTGGATCCGCACTTGCCACCGGCGGCGATTAACTATCAACTGGCGCGCGTAGCCGCGGCACGCAACCTGCCGGTCGCCACGCTGCAGCAACTGGTGGATGCTCATGTCGAGCAGCCTCTGGTCGGCCCGCCGGTGGTGAATGTGCTGGCCTTGAACATGGCGCTGGAAAAGCTCGCCCTGTAGCCAACTGCTACAAGTCTGTATGTCGATGATTTGAGTCCAGAGAGAAAAATGCATGAGTGATTCCGGCCGCGCCGATGCCCTGTTAGCCGATCTGTCCCACGACGGCCGTGGCCGGCTCAAGGTCTTTCTCGGCGCCGCGCCAGGCGTCGGCAAGACCTACGCCATGCTGCAGGCGGCGCACACGCAATTGCGCCAGGGGGTGAAGGTCCTGGCCGGGGTGGTGGAAACCCATGGCCGGGCGGAAACCGAAGCCCTGCTCGGCGGCTTGCCGCAACAGCCGCTGGTGCGTTCCGAGTACCGCGGGGTGATGCTCGAAGAGATGGACCTCGACGCTCTGCTCAAGGCCAAACCCAAGTTGGTACTGGTGGACGAACTGGCCCACACCAACGCCCCAGGCAGCCGGCACGCCAAGCGCTGGCAGGATGTTCAGGAGCTGCTGGCGGCCGGTATCGACGTCTTCACCACGGTCAACGTGCAGCATCTGGAAAGTCTCAACGATCAGATTCGCGGCATTACCGGCGTACAGGTCCGCGAGACCCTGCCCGACTGGGTGCTTCAGGAAGCCTACGAATTGCTGCTGGTGGACCTGCCACCGCGAGAGCTGCTGGAACGCTTGCGCGAAGGCAAGGTGTATGTGCCAGAGCAGGCCCGGGCGGCGATCGATGCATTCTTCACCCAGACCAACCTCACGGCGCTGCGCGAGCTGGCGATGCAGGCCGCGGCGGCGCAGGTCGACGACGATCTGGCCCAGGGTTATCGCAAGCTCGGGCAGGCCGCGCCGGCGGTGCGCGGGCGCTTGCTAGTGGGGGTCGACGGCGACGCCCAGGCCGAGCGCCTGGTGCGCCATGCCAGCCATGTCGCCAGGCGGCGCCATCTGCCCTGGAGCCTGGTGCATGTGGATAACGGCCGCGCTCCCGACGAGCAATCCCGCCAGCGCCTGCAAAGCGCCCAGCAACTGGCCGAGCGTCTGGGTGGCGAGGTGGTCCTGCTGCGGGCCGGCGAGGTGGCGAAAACCCTGATCCAGCATGCCGCGGAGCGGCGCGCCAGCCTGGTGCTGGTGGGGCAGTCACGCAAACGCCTGCGCCGCCGTTTGTTCGGCGGCGGTCTGGCGGCGCGCCTGCTGCGCAACGCCCAGGGTCTGGAAATCAACGTGCTCGACAGCGAGGATGAACCCGGCCAGCCGCGCCTGCGGGTGGAACGTTCGCTGGTCTGGTTCGACTACGCCCTGGCTGTGCTGGCGACGCTCCTGGCGTCGGGGCTGTCGTGGGCGGTGGCGAGTGTGCTGGCGCTGCCGAATATCTCCCTGGTGTTCCTCGCCGCGGTGCTGCTGGTGGCGGTGCGCAGCAGTCTCGGGCCGGCGCTGGTGTGCGCGGCCTTGTCGTTCCTGACATACGATTTCCTGTTTATTCCGCCGACGTTTTCCTTCGCCATCCAGCGTGAGGAAGACGTGCTGACGCTACTGTTTTTCCTGCTGATGGCGGCCCTGACCGGCAACCTGGCGGCGCGCCAGCGTCGGCAGTTGCAGGCATTGCGCGACACCCAGGAAGAAACCAGCGAGCTGCTGGACCTGTCGCGCAAACTCACCGCCGCTACCGACCGGCAGGCGGTGGTCAGTGCCGCGGCGCAGCATCTCAATGGCTGGAAGGAGCTGCAGCTGTGCCTGCTCAATCGCGACGGGCAGGGCGGCTGGAAGGTCGAGACGGGTGGGCCTTTGCAGTTTTCCGAGTCCGAGCGCGCTGCCGCCGACTGGGCTTGGCAACACGACCAACCGGCCGGGATGGGCACCGGAACCCTGCCTTTCGGACGTTGGTGGTGGTGGCCGTTATCCGTTGATGAGGGCCCGCTGGGGTTGCTTGGGGTCTGTCCGAAAGAAGGTGAGGAACTCAACGCCCAGCGTCGTCGCCTGTTGAGCGCCTTGAGCCAGCCCCTGGCCCAGGCCTTGGCCCGGGCACAGTTGGCTGAGGATCTGGAAGCCGCGCGCCTGCACGGCGAGACCGAGCAATTGCGCAGCGCGCTGCTGGCCTCGGTATCCCATGACCTGCGCACGCCGTTGACTTCGATGCGCGGCAGCATCGACAGCCTGCTGGCGCTGGGGGAGGCGATCCCGCTGGAAGACCGTCGCGAACTGCTCGAAGGTACGCGCGATGAGGCCGAGCGTCTGGATCGCTACATTCAGAATCTGCTGGACATGACTCGTCTCGGGCATGGGTCATTGAAGCTGGCGCGGGACTGGGTGGCGCCGGCCGATATCGTTGGCAGTGCGCTGAATCGCCTGCGGGTGGTGCTGGCGCCGCTGCGGGTCAGCACCGAACTGCCGGCCGAGCTGCCGTTGCTTTTCGTGCATGCGGCGCTGATCGAACAGGCGCTGATCAATGTCCTGGAAAACGCCGCGCGCTTTTCACCGGCTAACGGCCGCTTGCAACTGAGTGTCGGGACCCGCGATACCGAGCTGTTGTTTGCCGTGAGCGATGAAGGGCCGGGGATTCCGGTGGAGGATCGACCGCGGATTTTCGACATGTTCTACACCGCCGCACGGGGCGATCGTGGCGGGCAGGGGACCGGCCTGGGGCTGGCGATCTGTCAGGGCATGGTCGGTGCCCATGGTGGGCGTATCACGGTGGGCGAGGGGATTGAGGGGCGTGGTACTTGCATCACCTTGTGCTTGCCGTTGCAGGCGCAACCCGAGCTTGAAGGAGAGGCCTGAGTGCCGGTAAAAAGCGTCAACCCAATGAGGCCAGGAGGGCCGCCCATGTTCTTTACAATCTACAGCGACGCCTGCGCTACTCTTGCGCCACTTATTTGCCTTGAACCAAAACCATGAGCCAGACCGCGACCATCCTGGTCATCGATGACGAACCGCAGATCCGTAAGTTCCTGCGCATCAGCCTGGCGTCCCAGGGCTACAAAGTGCTTGAAGCCGGCACCGGCAACGAAGGCCTGGCCCAGGCGGCGCTGAACAAGCCGGACCTGCTGGTTCTCGACCTTGGCCTGCCGGACATGGACGGCCAGCAGGTGCTGCGCGAGTTCCGAGAGTGGTCGGGCGTACCTGTGCTGGTGTTGTCGGTGCGGGCCAGCGAAGGGCAGAAGGTCGAAGCGCTGGACGGTGGCGCCAACGACTATGTGACCAAGCCCTTTGGCATCCAGGAATTCCTGGCGCGTATTCGTGCCTTGTTGCGCCAGGCGCCTGTCGGCGAAGCGCAGGAAGCAGCCTTGAATTTCGGCCCGCTGACGGTGGACCTGGCGTATCGCCGGGTATTGCTCGACGGTGCCGAAGTGGCGCTGACGCGCAAGGAATACGCCGTGCTGGCGCAACTGGCGCGGCACCCGGGCCGGGTGATCACCCAGCAGCAACTGCTCAAGGATATCTGGGGGCCGACGCACACCGAGGACAGTCACTACCTGCGTATCGTGGTTGGCCATCTGCGGCAGAAGCTGGCGGACGATCCGACCCGGCCACGCTTTATCGTGACCGAGGCCGGCGTGGGGTACCGGTTACTGGGGGCGGAGGAGTGAGCGGGCTCGCGGCCCTCTTTCAATTCAGTTCGTTCTCGTAACGGTCCAGGGTATCGCTGGCAATCTCCCGTCCCAGTGCGATCAGCTCCGGAGCCTTGTAGAACTCGAAGAAACGGCACACCCGCTTGGGCACGTTGATCAGTATGTCCGGCGGGTAGCCGGCGATCTTGTACTGGGCCAGCGAGGTCTGCATCACTTCGAAGCTCTGGTTGATCAGGTCCAGCAGGGAAGCGGGGCCGACGTTATCGATAATGAACGAGCCGGTGGCCGATTTTGGGGCGCCGTCGGTTTCCGGAGCCGCGGCCGGTTGCTGGGCCTCGGGCTCGGCGGATTCGATCCAGGGGTTGCCGATGTCGGCCGCCTCGCTGCGCAGGGCTTCCTGTTCGAGCAGCAGCAGTTGTTCGGCTTGCTTGCGGCGAAAGGGCAGGTGCGAGCCCAGGGAATTGATCAGGCTGTCGAAGCGGCTCTTGAAGGCGGCGGGGCGCTGGATCACCGGCAACTGGTAACGACGCTGGTTGGTCGAGTTGAGGTTGACGGCGATGATCAGGTCGCAGTGGCTGGAGACCACCGGCACAATCGGCAGCGGGTTGAGCAGGCCACCGTCCACCAGCATGCGATTGCCTTGCATGACCGGGGTGAACAGACTGGGGATCGCCGCCGAAGCCCGCATGGCCTGGTGCAGGCAGCCTTCCTGGAACCAGATTTCCTGCTGGTTGGTCAGGTCGGTGGCCACGGCGGTGTAAGGGATGCGCAGGTCTTCGATGTTGATTTCGCCGACGATCTTGCGGATCTGGCCGAACACTTTCTCTCCGCGTATCGCCCCCAGGCGAAAGCTGACGTCCACCAGCCGCAGCACATCCAGATAGTCCAGGCTTTCGATCCAGCTGCGGTAGTCGTCCAGTTTGCCGGCGGCGTAGATGCCACCGACCACCGCCCCCATGGAACAACCTGCGACACAGGCAATGTCATAACCACGTCTTTCGATTTCTTCAATCACCCCGATGTGGGCGTAACCCCGGGCACCACCAGAGCCCAGGACCAGTGCGACACGCTTCTTCATGACCCGATCCTTCGCCAGACAGGTTTCCACAATGCACCCATCGAGGGTTTCGGTTCAATCACTGACTGCCGCTTTGGGCTTTGGGCAAAGGGATTTTTCCAATGCCATGACCCATGGGGTTATGCTCGCGCGGCTATATTTTCCCTTGGCGGGCCAAGGCACTTTTTGCGGCGGCGATCGTCTTACCCTTCACTATTGTTTTGTTTGTTCCCGACTGTTTTCCCTATTGAGGTGTCATTGATGAAAGCCTGGATCTGTCTGCCGTTGATTGCATTGGTACTCGGTGGTTGTGCTGGCAAGACCGCCTATCGCGACAGCTGCGGCACGCAACTGGATGCGGCCTGGCATGAACTGGACCTGGCCAAGGCCGAAGGCTTTGCGGGCACCGTCAGTTATTCCAAAGCCCTGTCGCTGCTGACCGGGGCCAAGACCCAGCAGCAATTCGAAGCCTTCGAGGGCTGCACCAGAAAAGCCGAGAAGGCCCGTTTCTATATTCGTGAGTCGCGCGCCGGCCGCTGATCGCAAGGTCGCCGTTTGCCGCTAGACTGAAGAGCGCTCTTCAGTTTCCGTCTCGCAGGCGCCTTGGTCGCGCCTGCCAGTCATGTCAGGGCCCGGCCGCAGTCTTTGTGCTGCGCGCCGGGTCATTCGTTTCGGGAGTCAATGATGTCTGCCTTGGTTGATCAGTTGGTGGCTCAGGTGTTGGGGCTAGAGGTGCGCTTGCTGGCGTGCCAGGCACGTTTGCAGGCGGTGACCGACACCGAGGCGCTGCATGATCTGCGTACCACGGTGCGCCGCTTGCGCAGCCTGTTGCGAGCGCTGCGCGGCTTGCCCGGTGTCGAGCAACTGGAAGCAGCCGCTTCGGCGGTCGGGCAACTGACGACGCCGTTGCGCGACCGTGAGGTCCTGGCGGCGTACCTGCATCAACATGACTATCATCAGGCTGCGGAACGCCGTACCACTGGCCTGGCGGACGAGTATCGGACGGTGGCAGCAGGCTCCGAACTCAAGCAACTGTTGCTGGTGCTGGATGCCTTTCCGCGTTTCCTGCGGGCGGCGCAGCGTCAGGAACTGTTGTGCGGCTTGCGCAAACGCATCGAAAAGCGCCTGGCCAAGCAATGGAAGGCCCTGGACCAGGCCCTGCATGATCCGGCTCATGACCGGCACCGTTTACGCCTGCTGATCAAGCGGGTGCGCTACGCCGCCGAGGCTTATCCCGAACTTGCCGCGCTGTCGCCCAAGGCGGTCTCTCACTTGAAGGCCGCGCAGGGGGCGCTGGGTGACTGGCATGATTGCTGGCAATGGCTGGCCCAGGCCGAACGGCAGGCGGACCTGTTGCCTTGTGTTCCGGTCTGGCACGCCACCATGCACAAGGCCGAAGCCCGTGCCGATCAGGTACTCGACAAGCTGAGCGCTGCCTGCTTCCGTAGCTGAAAGGTATCTGGGCGGCTTATCTGTCAGTCTTTTTGGCGGGAATAAGTGCTTTACGGCTGCACCCTGCTGGTTAAGATCCTCGAATCTTTCTATGACCCGAGGTGCTCATGCGCTTTTCCGATTTGCTCGATGCCGTCCGCCAACATCCGTTGGAGCTGTCGATTCCAACCGAGTGGGCGCAGGGGCGGGCCAGTTTCGGCGGATTGGTAGCGGCTTTGCAGTATGAAGCCATGCGCGCAAAAGTCCCTGCCGAGCGCCCTGTGCGTTCACTGGCGATCACCTTTGTCGGTCCGGTCACCCCCGATGTACCGGTCAGTTTTGAAGTCGAGGTGCTGCGCGAGGGCAAGGCCGTCAGCCAGGTGCTGGGGCGTGCGCTGCAGAACGGTCAGGTGGTGACCCTGGTGCAGGGCAGTTTTGGTGCCTCTCGGCCTTCCGAAGTGACGGTCGTCTCCGAGGAAGCGCCCGCCATGAAACATTGGGACGAATGCCCGGAGCTGCCTTACGTCAAGGGCGTGACGCCGGAGTTCATGCGCCATCTGGCAATGCGCTGGAGCATCGGTGGCATGCCGTTTACCGGCAACAAGTCGCGGGACATGGGCGGCTGGGTGCGCCTGCGTGGTGACGTGAAGGTGGAACCCATGACCGAGGCGCATATCCTCGCGCTGGTGGACGCCTGGCCGCCGGCCTTGTTGCCGCATCTGACCAGCCCGGTACCCGGCAGCACCCTGACCTGGACCATTGAGTTCGTGCAGCCGCTGCTGGCGCTGAGCACCCTGGACTGGTGCAAGTACCGGGTGAGTATCGAGCATGCCCGTGATGGTTATGGCCACGCGTCCGCGGCACTCTGGAGCGCGGAAGATCAGTTGATCGCGCTTAGCCGGCAGACGGTAACCATCTTCGGCTGAACCCCTCTCAATGCCGGTGGCGTTCGCGCCAGGCACGCCACCAGGCGCCGCTGAGAACGAAGCGTGGAAAGGTCACGAATTGTTCCACCAGCAGGCGCTGGACTGCATCTTTACGGTCACTGAACGGCTCGGCGGCTTGCGCCTCCAGGCTGTGGCCGTGACGCTGCAGGCCCAAGGCCGCAATCAGGCCGACCACGCCGATGGCGACGTTGGTGAAGCTCAAGCCGAATACCCCTGAAACCAGCAACAGAAAGCCGACGATGAACAGCGGCACCGCAATCAAGTGCAACACCAGGTTGGTCGGGTTGCGGTGGTTGTGCGGGTAGGAGCGCCATTGCCAGGCGGGGAGGTTGGGGTGACGTTTACCCATGACGGTGATCCTTGATTCGTAGAAATCTATGTATCAAGGATAGGTCCCGCGCGGGTCTTCGGCGAATCAAGGCTGGCTATGGGGGCGATAGGTTGGCAAGGGTTTCGCTCCGGCAGGTAGGCCGATTCTGCAGGAGCGAAACTCGCGGTTTACAGCTTCAACTGACCGATGGCCTTGCTCAATTCTCCAGCCAGGGTCGCCAGTTCGTTGCTGGTGGTCGCCGAGTCGACGGTCTGTTGCACGGTGTTTTCGGTGACGTCGCGAATACTCACCACGGCGCGATTCATTTCTTCCGCCACCTGGCTTTGCTGTTCGGCCGCCACCGCAATCTGGGTGTTGCTTTCACGCATCTGCGCCACGGCCGCGGTGATTTCCGCCAGCGCTGCGCCGGCTTCCTGTGCCTGTTGCACGCAATCGTCCGCCTTGAACGAGCTTTCCTGCATGAAGTCCACCGCGTCACGGGTACCGGCCTGCAGGGCGGAGACCATTCGGGTGATTTCGTCAGTGGAAGTCTGTACCCGTTTGGCGAGGTTGCGTACTTCATCGGCGACCACCGCGAACCCCCGGCCCATTTCGCCGGCGCGTGCGGCTTCGATCGCAGCATTGAGCGCCAGCAGGTTGGTCTGTTCGGCAATGCTGTGGATCACGTTGACCACGCCATTGATCTTCTGGCTGTCCTCGGCCAGGCGCTGGATCATCTCGGCAGTCTGTTGCACACCGGTGGAGAGCCCGGAGATGGATTTCTGTACGCGGCCCACCACTTCCTGGCCGCTGCCAGCGAGGGCATCGGCGGTTTGGGAGCGATCCCGGGTGGCGCCGGCGTGCTGGGCGATGTGATAGACGGTGGCGGACATTTCGTTGATTGCTGTCGCGGCCTGATCGGTTTCGCTTTGCTGGCCCAGCATGCCGTGACGCACGTCGTTCATGCTCGACGCCAGGCGCGCGGCGCCGATATCCAGTTGTCGGGCGGTGTTGGCGACGGTGTTGACCACCCGCTGGTAACCGGCCTGCATCGCGTTGAAGGCGCTGGCCATCTGGCCTACCTCGTCAGTGCATGACAGGGGCACGCGAGCCGACAGATCGCCGGTCTTCTCCACATGCAGCATCACATCCTTGAGGGTGTTCAGCTGGCTGAGCAGGAAACGGATCAATAGTTGCGAAGCACCGAGCATCGCCAGCATCAGAATGAACACGGCCACCGCGTATTGGTTGAAGCGCTCGCTGAACACCTGGCGCAGGCTCGGCCCATAGGCAAGCACCGCAACTCGTTGGCCGTCGGTCCGGGATAGCACCTGCGCACCGATCAGCGGGTTTTCGCCGAACAGTGGCATCTCGTCGAACGCCACCCATCCGTTGGCGTTGCTCAATTCTGGCAAGGGGCGTTGATCGAGGCTGGGGATCTGGCCGGCAGCGAAGCTCAGCAGATTCTCAGCATTGGGCAGCATTTGCCCGGAGGGCCAGGCGCCGAGCAGGTTCGTTTGGACTCTGGCGTTGCTTTGTGAGGCCTGGCTACGCGCTTGTTGCTCCAGCTGGACGGCGTACAGGACCAATAGAAGGGTGGTCACGAAGGCGACTGCATTGACCGCCCAGAACTTGTATTTCAGTGAGATATTGCTGAGCCAGGCACCCATGGAAGGTCTTCTCTGATTAAGCGGAACAGTATTGGCAAGGTGCCATTATTGTGCCGCTATGCAGAGGGTTAAATCTTGATATGCGTCAAGCAATCCCGGGCAAGTCGAAAAAGGCACGGGCGCTGGCGGTACTGTGGGCCGCCAGCTCTTCCTGGCTTTCGCCGCGATGCAGGGCTACTTCGCGCAACACTTCGGTCAGGTAGGCCGGCTCGTTGCGACCGTTCTTCGGCTTGGGGCGCAGGCTGCGGGGCAACAGATAGGGGGCGTCGCTTTCCAGCATCAGGCGACCGCGGGGAATCTCTCGCACCAGAGGGTGCAAGTGAGTGCCGCGGCGTTCGTCGCAGATCCACCCGGTGATGCCAATGTGCAAGTCGAGGTCCAGGTAGTTGAACAGCGCGCGCTGTTCGCCGGTAAAGCAATGCACCACGGCGGCCGGCAAGCGATCACGAAAGTCGCGGACGATTTCCAGCAGGCGCTGGCTGGCGTCGCGTTCGTGGAGGAAGACCGGTAGTTGCAGTTCAACGGCCAGGGCCAGATGTTCCTCCAGCACTTTTTCCTGTTGCGGGCGGGGGGAGAAGTCCCGGTTGAAGTCCAGGCCGCATTCCCCCACGGCCTTGACGCTGCTTTCCTTGAGCAGGCTGCGCAGACGCTGTGCGCTGTCGGCATTCCAGTCGCTGGCGCAATGCGGATGAATACCGGCGGTAGAGAACAGTTGGTGGCCACTTTCGTCCAGTTGTCGAGACAGTTCGAGCGCCTGTTCGCTGTCTTCGACGCTGGTACCGGTGAGCACCAGTTGGCAGACGCCGGCGGCATAGGCACGGTCCAGTACTGTGCGATGTTTTTCGGCGAAACTCGGGTTGGTCAGGTTGACGCCGATATCGATGAGTTGCATGGTGCTATCTCCGCCTGCGGCCGGAAAGCATATCAGAGCTGTAGATTTATAAGAAAAGCCAAGAACTACAACGAGTTGAAGCTGTCTCTTGATGCCGGAAGAAGGCAGCGGTTGGTTTGCCAACCGTGGTTGTGCCAGTCTTTTGCATCTTGCAGCGCGCTAGGCGCTCTGTTTTTGTTGCCCGTTTTTTTCGCCAGTGCTCGAAAAATCGGACAGTATTCTTTCCTGGAGAGCGGATGACGCGACCCTCGGTTTTGCTAGCGTTGTGCTTGTCGTTGCTGCTGCCCCTGCCGGCGGTCGCGCGCTTGGCTGGCCCTCCGGAAGCAGCCGCTGCGGGCAAGGTTCGCGATCTGGCGGAAATCCGCAGCAGCCGGGTCCTGCGGGTGCTGGTCAACCAGAGCCGCAATAGCTCCGGTGAAGTCCAGGGGCAGGCCATCGGCGTCGAATACCACCGTTTGCGCGCCTTTGAGCAATACCTTAATGGTCACGCTCGCGACGGTCAGGAAATCAGCCTCAAGATCATTCCCAAAGCCAAGGATCAACTGCTCGGTGCGCTGCAGCGCGGTGAGGGCGATCTGGTCGCTCCGGGAGAATTGCTGGAGCCGCTGCCGGGGCAAGCGGTAAGCCCCAGTGATCCAGTCGCCAGCAACGTGCCGTTGCTGCTGGTGGGCATCAAGGGCGAGCGGCGTTACACCCGAGCTGAACAACTCTCCGGCAAGACCCTGGCGTTGACCACGGGCAGCGCGGCCGGGGATGCGGTGAGCCAGATCAATCAGAAGCTGGCGTTGCACAAGCTGGCGCCGGTCAAGATCGAATGGGTCGATCCGAGCCTGGCGGTCGAAGATGTCCTGGAAATGGTCCAGGGCGGGATCTTTCACCTGACCATCGTCGAAAAGCCCATTGCCGAGCGCTGGGGCAAGGTCCTGCCGAAGCTGCGCTTCGATCGGCAACTGGTCATCAGCGAGCCCGGCGAGGAGCACTGGTTCGTACGGCGTGACGCCTCGATGTTGCGGGCGAGCATCGATCGTTTTCTGAAGGTCTACAAGGCGCCGGCGGATCAGGACGTGGCCTTCTTGCGCATCTATCGGCGCCTGTATCAGGTGCATAACCCTTTGACCCGGGCCGATCGTCAGCGCCTGGAAAAGCTGCGCCCGGTATTACAGAAGCATGCCGATGCGCAGAGCATGGACTGGTTGAACCTGGCGGCCCTGGCCTTCAAGGAATCGTCGTTGCAACCCAATGCCAGGAGCGGCAGCGGCCCGACCGGCCTGATGCAGATCACTCCGTCAGCGGCCCAGCGGGTAGGGGTCAGTAACATTCAGACGCTGGATAACAATGTGCTGGCCGGAGCCAAGTACCTGGCGTTGATCCGGCGCAAGTTCTTTTCCAGCCCCAAGCTCAACGAGCGCGAGCGTATGGCATTCGTCCTGGCGGCCTACAACATGGGGCCGGAGCGTGTGCAGGGGATGCGCACCGAAGCCCGGCGGCGGGGGTTGAACCCCAATCAGTGGTTTTTCCAGGTCGAGCGCATTGCCATGGAACAGGTCGGAATGGGCGCCGTCAGCTATGTTAATAGCGTCAACAAATACTATTTGGCGTTTGACCGGGAACGCGAATCGTTGGAGCCGCAAGCGCGTAAGGTCGTCTCACGGAAATAATCGAAAAAATTGATTGTTATCTTGCTGTTTTTGCACTTTTAACATGAATTTTTGTGATTAATATAGCGACCCAATACCCAACACCACAAAGGACTACACAGCATGAGCACACTGATCAAAACCGTACTGAGCACCCGTGCAGGTTATGGCCTGACCGTCCTGCGCGTTTTTGTCGGCATCATTTTTGCCGCACACGGCGCGCAAAAGCTTTTTGGTCTGTTTGGCGGTTACGGATTGGCAGGGACGGCACAGTGGATGGAGAGCATCGGCCTGGCGCCAGGACACTTGATGGCGTTGCTGGCTGGCGGTACCGAGTTCTTTGGCGGTCTGGCGCTGATTATCGGTCTGTTGGCACGTCCTGCTGCGCTGGGGTTGAGCTTTACCTTGCTGGTGGCGATTTTCTCCGTACACATCGGCAATGGCCTATTCATGGCGAACAATGGTTATGAGTTCGCCCTGGCCTTGCTCGGCGGCACCATTGCGGTCCTGATCGAAGGCGCGGGCAAATTGTCACTCGATGCGGCGATTGCCAAGTAACTTTCGGCAAACACTCAAAGGCCCGCTTGTAGCGGGCCTTTTTCGTTGCTGATTTCGTTGTTGGGGATTCTTGACACTACCCCGTCGGCTTCTCTAGGATTGTTGCCCATGCGCCGATTTAAACAGCTACTTGCGGGGCGCCAGGTGATCCGGAATATCACCGACAGAAGCTCTACAGGCTTCGAAATACCGCTAAAGCGCTGGTTCGGTGTTGCCTCTCACCTGCCCGGCAGAAAATTGAGGCAGAGACACGACACGATGAATGCACTTCACCCTCCTGTACGTCTTGCGCCAATCACGGCGAACCTTGTTCAGCACAATCCAAAAATTCTTCTTGGCGGCACACACCAGCCGACATTGCTGCGTTATCTCGATGGCTGGCCACGTCGCAGCACAGGCCCTTCAGCCTTTCTGATCCAGTTCATCGAAGACGGCGAGTCCCTGGCACGTTTTGCCAACGACAGTTTTGACCTGGCGGTGATACAGGCGCCCAGCTCGGAAAATGCCGCCGAAGTCATCCGGCATCTGACCCGTGTGGCTCGACAGGGGCTGATCACCCGTAGGTAAGTACCACAAGTGATCAACCCGGCTGTCGAGGTGGGTGTTTTCCTGATGCTTCTGAATCCCGCCTGAAGGCTCCATCGATATCAGGGCTTTAAACGACAGAGTTGCGTTTGGCCAGCTCCGCCAGTGCGACCAGATTGGAAACGTTGAACCGTTTTAGCAGCCTGACCTTATAGGTGCTCACCGTCTTGTGGCTGATCAGCAGCGCATCCGCGATTTTCTGATTATTCATACCGCTTGCCAGCAGTTTCAGGACGGTGATTTCCCGGTCAGTCAGCTGGGCAATCAAGACGCTTTCCTGGCAGGCGGCGTTTGTATTCTGTTGCAAGGTGCTGATTGTATCTTCGGGGAAGTAGCTATACCCCGACAGTATGGCTTTTACCGCGTTAGCCAGTTCGTTGAGATTATCGTTCTTGCACAGGAACCCGGCTGCACCGGCCTGTAAACAGCGCAGGGCGAAGTTCTTGGAGTTGCTGGAGGTCAGCACCAGTGTCTTTATCGGCAACCCAGCGGACTTTATATGGGAGATAACGGAAAACCCGTCGAGGTTGGGTATGTTCAAGTCCAGAATGAGCAGGTCTGGAAGATGCTTGCGTACCAGCTGGACGGCGTCTGCCCCGTTGTCCGCCTCCGCGACGATGTTGTGTTCGTGAGGTTCCAGAACGGTTCTTATGGCGAGTCGAATCAACGGATGGTCGTCGACGATGATGATACTTCCCATGCAAGGCATCTCGATGTTTAGGGTTGGGTGTGTTTTCTACATATTATCCGAGCACTCTGAAAACTAAATCAGACGAATCTGATAGTTGTCATTGATTGGCTAAGTTATGGTTGAGCACAGTTTTAACCTGGAAAAGACTAACTCTCTATGCACGTTATTATCTTTAAACCGGTCCAGCTTAAAGGCTCCTGGTTATTCAATCTGCTCTTGCGTCTTGATCGCTTCATCTATTGGTTTGCCCCTTCTCTGGCTATGTTGATGGGGGCAGCTGGCATCGCGCTGTGTTTTTTAGCTTGGCAGCAGCAACTGATATTGACAGGGATAGGTGGAGCAGTCCTGATACTAATGGCAGCAGGAATAACCATGCTCTGGTCGAATTATGAGTGGTGGCTGTTCAAACTCAGTCCGCAGAAGGGGTTGAATATCCCTCTTAAGTAAAATCTGAGTTGGAAGATATTGACGCAATAATTTGGTTGTCAGTGTTTTTTATATTTTAAGACGTTTCAATGCGGGGCTCGTCGCTGCGTGGTTTGGTCGCTTGTCGACGGTTTCGGATAATTCTACTTGAGGTTCGGAATTATCTAGTTTTCTGGCAGGCATTGTAAGGTGTATTTTTTGCTCCTTACGATATATATGACGGAGCCTGAGCCAACGATGCTGCTACGAACTATTTCCATCATAAATGCAGAGCAGGAAGTACTGAACGGTGCGGTGCTCTGTAGCTTTGCAATTCCTGTGCTGAGCCATAATTTTCTTGCTTATAGCTTGAATGAGGGCGCTGAAGTTGGAGAGTCGCGAGTTTATTTGGCGATGCTAAATAAGGCGGGACAGAATTATTCACTGAGTTCGATTGAGGCCGAGGAAGATTGGCGTCAGGTTATTCAAGTCTTCAAGGAAATAGTCACCCATGCGAGCCTGCCTGAAGGGCGACAGCAAGGCGCTGGTGGTAGTACTGATATTCCTTACCATCTGATTGACCTTAAGGATTGTGTGATACCGACAGGGAACCTATCGGATCATCGTTCACTCACCATCAAGAAAAATTTGGTGATGAAGCTTATCTCGTCAGAAGCCTCGGTTGCTTGTCTGCCTGCAATCGACAGCGCTGAACTCGGCGTTCCTGCGCTCGATGTCTCTATTTCGATGACTTCTCAAAATACTCCTGCTGCACAAGCTGCCGCGAAGTGTATCGATGAGGTTTCTGATTCGAATGAGCATCGCACGCCAGGAGTCGTTGAGGATCCTGAGGGCGATGTATTCGATGACGTTCCATCCGTATTAGCTCCGATTGGAGAACCAGAGGAGCTCTCTCAAAAGCCGGGAGAAGTTGAGACTGATATGGAGGAGGTTCTTACTGATGCTTCATTATTTACCAAGAGTTTTCAAAACGATATGACTGAAATGCCGACTGCGAATGCCGAAAAATATGTCGACTCCTCTGAAAGTGATGCTCCCTTGTCTGGCCATTTGACGCCTGAGGTTGTCGCTGGCCAGTCTGCCAACTCGGAGGTCGATATTGGACGCCTGTCCCAAGGTATACAGAACACATTGGCTGGCTTGGCGGAGGTGGTTCGCGATTTGGCTTCGGAGGAAGAGGTGGAATTAATCCAGAGTGATGAGTACGACCTGTCGATAGCTGACAGTGTTCCAACTTTGATGGATAGGCCGGCTCAGGCTACCGCAGATATCGATCAATCTGCTCAAGTTGCTGGGGATGTATCACAGGATGAGTTGGCTGATTACCCAGTTCCCTTGGAGAGCTCGTTGGATGAAGCGCAGTTCCTGATGGCAACGCTTCCTGAGGCTGAAGCTGCACTTCAGGGGGCGGATACCGATCATTTACTTCTTGATGTGGAGAGCACTTTGTCGAATCTTGCACTTATGGCGCAGGAGTTGACACAACAAAAAATGGTTGCGGTGAAGCAACAGGAAGCTTTGGAGCTTTTGAAGGAGCAGTTGCAAGAGCGAGAGCGTAAACTTCATGAAAAAGATGAGCACCTGCGCCAGCTACAAAGTCAGCTTCAGCAAGAGAAGATCGCGATCGATAAGTCCGCTGAGCATAATTCCCGAGTGATTGCAGAGCGCAGTACTGCGCTTCAGCAGCTGGCTGAAAGTGTCGAGTCCAGAGAACGAAGCGTTGCCCGGCGCTCAGAACTAATGCAGCTCGAGCAGCAACGTCTTGATGAAATTTCCGCTAAGCAAAGTATCCGCGCAGCCGAACTGGAAAAGAGGGACGTGGGGATCCAGCAAAAAAATGCGGAGCTGGTGGAAAGGTTAACGCAGTTGTCCAGTACCCGTAAGAAACTCAGCAATATTGTAAAAGGTTTCAATGAGACGGTGACCTTCAATAATAGCCTGCATAGCATATCCAGTACATTGCTCAACGATGATGAGTAATGGAATTACAGTTCTCTCTTTTAGTCTGTTGGGTATTTTAATAAAGCAGCATTTGACCTGTATGAAAAGGCGACGAGTGCAGTCAGGCGGGACAAACTGGAGAGAACTGATGAGGCATATCCGGTTTTAAATATGTGCATTCTGATGTGGATTCGTGCATGGGTTTGACGTCCCTATGACCAAACACGACCGCCTTTTCGTACAACGCCCAAGCGGCGGTGTTATCGACCTGCTCATTCTGGATAGGGCGTCCTCGTGTGAAGGCGTGCTGCAGGTGGATTTATCTCGCCTGGCATTGGTTCTCAAGGTCTCGGTTCAACCATAATGCTGAACTGCTCATAAGGCGATGCATGGGGGTTAACCAATTGAGTACCAAGCTCATTACGCAGGAAGGTTTCGAGGCTCTGAAAAACGAGCTGGATTACCTGTGGCGGGAGAAGCGTCCGGATGTGACGCAGAAAGTCACTTGGGCGGCCTCCCTGGGGGACAGGAGTGAAAATGCGGATTATCAATACAACAAGAAGCTCCTGAGGGAAATTGACCGTCGGGTGCGCTACTTGCGCAAGCGCCTCGAAGACATGAAGGTCGTGTCTTATTCGCTGGAACAGGAGGGCCGGGTGTTCTTCGGCGCCTGGGTCGATATCGAGAATGAAGAGGGCGAAACCAAGCGCTTCCGTATCGTCGGTTATGACGAGATATACGGGCAGAAGGATTACATCTCCATCGATTCGCCCATGGCCCGGGCGCTCTTGAAGAAAGAAGTCGGCGACGAGGCGATAGTGCAGACGCCTGGTGGAGAAATGTGCTGGTGGATCAATCAGATCGAATACGTGAAATGAGCCGCGCGCGAGGGGCTTACCCCTCGCGCAGTACTGTCAGCGGGCTGGCATTCAATGCCCGGCGTGTTCCATAGACACCGGCACCGCCGATCAGCAGGGCGCCGATAACGGGCAGGAGCAGCAGCCAGGGATGTGGATGCCAGGGCAGGTCGAAGGCAAACCGATACAGCACCAGGCTCACCAGTTCCGATCCCAATGCGGCCAGTAGCCCGCTGACGGCTCCCAGCAGCCCGAACTCGATACGCCGGGCCTTGACCAGTAATTGTCGTTCCGCCCCCAGCGCCCGTAGCAGGGCGCCCTGACGAATACGTTCGTCCAGGGTGGCCTGCAGTCCGGAAAACAGCACGGCCATGCCGGCGGCGAGTACAAACAGCAGCACGTATTCCACGGCCAGGGTGACTTGGGCCAGTATGCTGCGCAGTTGTTCGAGCAAGGCCTCCACTTGCAGGATGGTCACTGCCGGGAAGGCCCTGGACAGCTCGACCACCTGCTGGTCGTGACCTGCGGCCAGATAGAAGCTGGTCAGGTAAGTGGCGGGCAGATCCCTCAGGGTGCCCGGCTGAAAGATCATGAAAAAGTTGGGCTGGAAGTTGTCCCAGTTGATTTCCCGCAGACTGGTTACCCTGGCCTCGCGATTGACCCCGCCGACGCTGAACGTCATCTGGTCGCCGAGTTTGAGTTTCAGGCTTTCGGCCACCTGGGTCTCGACCGAGACGCCAGGCAAATCCCCTTCGGGCTGTTGCGTCCACCACGAGCCGCTGGTGATCTTGTTGCCCGCTGGCAGATCCGCGGCCCAGGTCAGGCTCAAATCCCTCTGCACGGCGCGGTCGCCACTGGAGTCCTTGCTGACGATTTCTCGGACCGGTTCGCCGTTGATGCTGATCAGCCGCCCTGGCACTACCGGATACAGGGGCGCAGAAGGGGCGGAAAGCGCCACCAGCTTGTCGGTGAAGGCCTGTTTGTCCGCGGGCAGGATATTCAGGGCGAAATAGTTCGGCGCGTTTTTGGGCAACTGGTTTTGCCAGGTGTCGAGCAGCTCTCCACGCAATAGCGCAATCAAGGCCATCGACAGCAGGATCAAGCCGAAGGCCAGGGATTGCCCGGCAGCGGCCAGGGGATGTCGCAGCAACTGGCCCAACCCCAGGCGCCATGGCAGCGACGCCTTGGCCAGCAAACGACGCAGGCTCTGCAGAGCCAGCAGCAGTAATCCCCCCAGAACCAGGGCGGCAATTACACCGCCGCCGAGCAAGGCGAAGGTCAACAGCAGATCCAGGCTCAGGCGCCACATGATCAGGCCCAGGGCCAGCAAGGCGGCGCCATAGACCATCCAGGTGCTTGGGGGGATCGGCAGCAGGTCACGACGCAACACCCGCAAGGGCGGGACACGCCCCAGCGCCGCCAAGGGCGGCAAGGCGAAACCTCCAAGCGCCACCAGGCCGGTACCAATACCGGCGACAGCGGGGAGCAATCCACCGGGAGGCACATCGGTGGGCAGCAGGTCATGCAACAGGTAAAACAGCCCAAGCTGGGCGAGCCAGCCGAGCAGCGCGCCGACGATGCTGGCCAGGATGCCGAGCAGGGCCAGTTGCAGGGTAAACAGCAGCATGGTTTCCCGGCGGGACAGACCCAGGCAGCGCAGGAGCGCACTGGCGTCGAAGCGGCGGGAGGCGAAACGCGCAGCGGACAGGGCAACCGCCACGCCTGCCAGCAGTACTGCCACCAGACTGGCCATGTTCAGGTAGCGTTCGGCCTTGCCCAGGGCTCCGCCGATCTGGCGGTTGCCATCTCGGGCATCCTGCAGGCGCTGGTTGGCCGCAAGGCCTGGCTTGATCAGTTGGCGATAGGTTTCCAGGGCGCTTCCCGGACCGCGCCAGAGCTCCTTGTAACTGACCCGGCTGCCCGGTTGCACCACGCCGGTGGCCTTCAGGTCGCTCAGGTTGATCAGTACCCTGGGAGTCAGGCTATAGAAGTTGCCGGCGCGATCCGGCTCATAAGTCAGTACCCGGCTCAGGCGCAGGGTTTTCATGCCGACGTCGATGCTGTCGCCGATTTTCAGGTCCAGCGCGGTCAACAACCGGGCTTCGACCCAGGCTTCACCTGGTTGCGGACCGCCGCCGATTTCTTCCGCTGCGTATGGGGCCGGGGCGCTTTTCAGCTGGCCGCGCAGCGGGTAGGCGTCGTCCGCGGCCTTGATACTGGAAAGCTGGATGCCATTGTCGGTGGCGATCACGCTGGAGAACTCCACCACCTGCGCATGTTGCAGGCCCAGTTCCCGACCGCTTTGTATCTGTTCGGGCCTTGCCGGAGAACTGCTTTCAAGCAGCAGGTCCGCGCCGAGAAACTCCGTGGCACGCAACAGCATCGCGCCATTGAGGCGCGCACCGAAATAGCCGATGGCGGTGCTGGCGGCTACCGCCACCACCAAGGCGAAGAACAATACCCGCAGCTCTCCGGCGCGGGCGTCGCGCAGAAGTTGGCGAACGGCAAGGCTGAACAGGCGCAACAGCGGCAGACGTGCCATCAAGGCTCCAGAGGGGTGACCAGCAGGCCAGCTTCAAGGCGGATCAGGCGCCGACAACGATGGGCCAGGCGTTCATCGTGAGTAACCAGGACCAGCGTCGTGCCGCTTTCCTTGTTCAGATCGAACAGCAGGTCGCTGATGCGCTCGCCGGTATGGCTATCGAGGTTGCCGGTCGGCTCGTCGGCGAACAGCACGTCAGGTTCGGCGGCGAAGGCGCGGGCGATGGCCACCCGCTGTTGTTCGCCACCGGAGAGTTGGCGAGGCGAGTGACTCAGGCGTTGCCCGAGTCCGACGCGCTGGAGCAGTTCGGTCGCACGTTCGCGGGCATCCCGGCGGCCGTCCAGCTCCATGGGCAGCATGACGTTCTCCAGGGCATTGAGGCTGTCGAGCAGTTGGAACGACTGGAAGACGAAGCCCACATGCTCGGCGCGGATTCGGGCGCGCTGGTCTTCGTCCAATGTGCCGAGGCTGCGACCGGCCAGGGTGACCTCACCGCTGCTGGGCAGATCGAGCCCGGCCAGCAGGCCGAGCAGGGTGGATTTTCCGGAGCCGGAACTGCCGACGATGGCCAGGCTGTCGCCTTTGTTCAGTTCCAGGCTGAGTTCGTGCAGGATGGTCAGTTCACCTTCCGCGCTGGGAACCACTTTGCTAAGGTTCCGCGCAGTGAGAATGCTTGCGCCCATGGAGAATCCGATGCGTGTGTGGTTTTTGAGTGCTGGCCTGGCCTTGATGTGCATGGCCCAGAACGCAGCGGCGGGTACAGTCCTGATCGTTGGCGATAGTATCAGCGCGGCTTTCGGCCTGGATACCCGGCAGGGGTGGGTGGCATTGCTCGAGCAACGGCTCAAGAGTGAAGGTTTCAACGATAAGGTGGTCAATGCTTCCATCAGTGGAGACACCAGCGCAGGTGGCCAGGCGCGGCTGCCGGCGCTGCTTGCAGAGCACAAGCCGGAGTTGGTGATTCTCGAGTTGGGCGGCAACGATGGCCTGCGCGGGCAGTTGCCCACGCAATTGCAACAAAATCTTGCTTCGATGATCGACAGCTCCAAGGCCAGCGGTGCCAAGGTGCTGTTGCTTGGCATGCAGCTGCCTCCCAATTACGGCGTGCGTTACACCCAGGCGTTTGCCGAGGTGTACAGCAAGCTTGCGAATGAAAAGAACATAGCGCTGGTGCCGTTCTTTCTGGAAGGGGTCGGCGGTAATCCCGAGCTGATGCAGGCCGATGGCATCCACCCCGCGGTCGCTGCTCAGGGCAAGTTGCTGGAAAATGTCTGGCCGACGCTAAAACCGCTGCTTTGACGCTTTTCTACCGGCAGTGTTTCGGCTAATGTGGCGCCCCCGATTTGGAGCCCCCGATGCCGCGTCCCGCCTGGTCCCTGTTTGCCTACCAACTGATCGAGCCTGACGAACAGCTCGACCTGTTCGCCTGCCAGGAAGTCCGGGTGCATCTGGTGACGCGTCAGCTGGAGTTGGGGGGCTCTGCCGATCGCACGTTGTGCGGCACCTTGCTGCCCGCGCAACCGCGCTGGTCGAGTGTCGACCGGACGATTTTCCAGGACCAGCGCCTGTGTCCGCTGTGCCGGGCTATCCTGGAATCGCAAAAGCGCGGCACGCCACCGATCTGGCCAGAGTTGCGTTTCGAGCTGTAAGGCAGCAAGTTCTCGCCCGGCTCCCTTCTTGCGCTGATGCGGCTGTCGCTCCCGCAGTCACGGGGGCGGGTGTACAATCACTTTTTTACTCGTTGATCATGCGAAGGATTTTCCGGATGTTGCCGCGCTTTCCTGTCGTCACCCGTTGCCTGACGCTTGCCGCCTTGTGTGTGGCCGGCCCCGTTGCCGCATTGGAACTGCCTCTACCTCCACCGGGCGAAGATATCGTCGGTCAGGTACAGGTGATCAAGGCCAAGTACGAAGACACCTTTGCCGACCTGGGCACAACCTACGACCTGGGCTATTACGAGATGGTCGCAGCCAACCCGGGAGTCGATCCCTGGTTGCCGGGCGCGGGCACCGAAGTGGTGTTGCCGACGCGCTTCATCCTGCCGCCGGGACCTCGTGAAGGCATTGTGATCAACCTGGCCGAATATCGCCTGTACTACTACCCGAAAGGGCGGAACGTGGTGTACACCTTCCCCCTGGGTATCGGTCGGGAAGGTTGGGGATCGCCGATCGCCCATACCAGCATTGTCGCGAAGACCCCGAATCCGACCTGGACTCCGCCTGCCTCGATCAAGGCCGAGCACGCCGCCGACGGTGACCCGCTGCCAAACGTGGTGCCGGCAGGGCCGGACAACCCCTTGGGGCCATTCAAGTTCACCCTGGGCACGCCGGGCTACCTGATCCATGGTTCGAACAAGAAGTTCGGTATCGGCATGCGCACCAGCCATGGTTGCTTCCGGATGTTCAACAACAACGTCCTGGAAATGGCGAGCATGGTGCCGGTGGGGACCTCGGTGCGCATCCTCAACGATCCGTACAAGTTCGGTATCAGCGCTGGCAAAGTCTACCTGGAAGCCCACACGCCACTGGACGACAAGGGCAATCCGTCGGTCGTGGACAAACACACCGCGGTGATCAACGCTTTGCTCAAGCGTGAAGACCTGGCCAATAACCTGCGGATGAATTGGGATGTAGTGCGCGACGTGGTGGCGGCCGAAGACGGTTTACCAGTAGAGATTGCCATACCGACCAATGCACCCGTGGTATCGGCGGTGCCTATCGATATGCAGCAGTAACGGCTGGAACAGCAACCCGTCGACGCTTCAGGGCGTTGACGGGTTTTTTATTGCCGCAAGAAAATCCGGGCAATAAAAAAGCCGACCCAATAAATGGGTCGGCTCGATAACAATCCCGAGGGATTATTACTTGCGGCTAGCTTTTTCCAGCATACGCAGAGCGCGCTCGTTAGCTTCGTCAGCAGTCTGTTGTGCTTTTTGAGCAGCAGCCAGAGCTTCATCAGCTTTACGGTAGGCTTCGTCTGCACGAGCCTGGGCACGAGCTGCTGCGTCTTCAGTTGCAGTCAGACGAGCTTCGGTTTCTTTGGATACGCTGCTGCAACCGGTAGCCAGAACTGCGGCCAGAGCCAGAGCAGAGAATTTCAGAACGTTGTTCATCGTGTTCCCCTTCAAGGACTTTCTATTAAGTAGCTATCTCATCCGAGTGATGAAATGGCCGGCGTACATACTACCCATTACTTGTAGTAAGTAAACTGACGTAGCGCAAGAAGCAAAAAAAATTCTAGGCGTTGAATCTTTTTCGAGCAACTTTTTATTGATCTGTATAAAAAATACGCAACCTTGTCACCCTGTTGGGGGGCTGCGCTTGTTAACCGTATCTGTCGCAGAGTCCCTTTGCACGGCGCCCGCGGAGTGTAGGCTAAAGTCTATCTATATCGACTCGTCTACACTTTTGTTCAGAATCTGTGGGGCGCCTCACGCATCTTTGTCCATGTTGAGGTGACTTTAAATGGGTGGGCTCGTCTTAAATCTCAACATCCGGCGATGTTCAGGTTGTTGATCATCAGCTGGTTTGATCGAGCGCTTTGCATGTATCCGGGAACAGGCCCGGGGGGAAGCATCGACACTAAACTGGCCTGATGCCAGTAGCTTGAACACAAGCGTCCCTTGAGCATTGGTGCCAATGGTGCCTACTATTTGAAACGTGCTCGGTCATGCGAGAGCGGCAAGCTCTCCTCGGTGTCCTGACAGGCACGGGGTGGCGTAGTTGTTCCTTCGCCGGAAAAACATCGGTAAGGTAGGGGTCAGAATTCAAGACCCGCGAGGAGTAGTGATGAGCGAGGCGTTGTCCATCCACCATGACCAGGCTGGTCATCAATTCGAGACCAATGTGGACGGTCATCGTGCCTACCTGACCTATATGGACCTGGGTAAGCAGACCCTGGATATTTATCGGACGTTCGTGCCTAACGCGCTGCGCGGCCGTGGTATTGCCGCGGCACTGACCGAGCAGGCGTTGGAATATGCTGACCGCATGGGCTACACGGTGATTCCGTCGTGCTCATACGTGGAGCGCTACATGGAGCGCCATCAGCGCCACGCCGCGAAACTCTGAGCGGGTACGCCAAAAAAAAAACGCCGGGCTTGGCCCGGCGTTTTTGTGTCCGCGATACGGGATCAGGTACGAACCCGTTTTGGCAGGACGTCCTTGAGCTTGGCGTGCATGCTGCGCAAGGTTTTCTCGGTGCTTTCCCAGTCGATGCAGGCATCGGTGATCGACACGCCGTACTGCAGTTCGGCCAGGTCCTTGGGAATCGCCTGGCAGCCCCAGTTCAGGTGGCTTTCGACCATCAGGCCGATGATCGACTGGTTGCCTTCGAGAATCTGGTTGGCCACGTTCTCCATCACCAGCGGCTGCAAGGCCGGGTCCTTGTTGGAGTTGGCGTGGCTGCAGTCGACCATGATGTTCGGCTTGATCTTCGCTTTGTTCAGTGCCTGCTCGCAGAGGGCGACGCTGACCGAATCATAGTTCGGCTTGCCATTGCCGCCGCGCAGAACCACGTGACCGTAGGCGTTGCCCTTGGTGGTGACGATGGATACGCCGCCTTCCTGGTTGATACCGAGGAAGCGGTGAGGGCTGGAAACCGATTGCAGGGCGTTGATGGCAACGGTCAGGCCGCCGTCGGTGCCGTTCTTGAAACCTACCGCCGAGGACAGCCCGGAAGCCATCTCGCGGTGGGTCTGGGATTCGGTGGTACGTGCACCGATCGCCGACCAGCTGATCAGGTCCTGCAGGTATTGCGGGGAGATCGGGTCCAGCGCTTCGGTGGCTGTCGGCAGGCCCATCTCGGCCAGGTCCAGCAGCAGCTGGCGACCGATGTGCAGACCGTCCTGGATCTTGAACGAGTCGTCCAGGTACGGGTCGTTGATCAGGCCTTTCCAGCCAACGGTGGTCCGCGGTTTCTCGAAGTACACGCGCATCACCAAGTAAAGGGTGTCGGAGACTTCGGCGGCCAGGACTTTCAGGCGTTCGGCATATTCGTGGGCAGCCTTGATGTCGTGGATCGAGCAAGGGCCGATGACGACGAACAGGCGGTGGTCGGTGCCGTCGAGAATATTGCGGATCACTTCGCGACCCTTGGTCACGGTGCGCAGGGCGACGTCGCTCAGCGGGATATCACGCTTGAGCTGGTCGGGAGTGATCAGGGTTTCGTTGGAGGCGACGTTAAGGTCGTTGATCGGTAAATCAGCCATCGTGTTACTCGTCAGGTCACGGGTGCCGGCCGCCAGCGATCCCCGCGCGGCGGTGCACAGCGGATTTAAGCGCGTCGGGGAGCCGAACCTTAGCGCGTTACACCGGGGCTCGACAATGGGCAGAGGCGGGTTTAATCCAGCGCTGGCTGCATAAAAGCCTGGTGAACCCGGTCGTGGGAGAACTCGGCGGCGTGCTGTTCGACCCATTGCTGGGCCAGGGCTTCGATCTGTCGCTGCTCGGCCTGGGGCTCATGCAGGTGGCAGTAGTGGGCGATCTGGCACACCTGCTCGCTCATCCGGGCACGGAACAGGGTCTGTTCGTCGATGAAAGCGATCCCCACCAGATAGCCGCGCTTGCGTCGCAGGCACCAGGCCACATAGCCGTTGTAGCGGGCATTTTCACCGAGCGTGGGGATCCGTACTTCCAGGGCAGTGCCGCAGCGCCAGGCACGGTGATAATTGCAAGCCATGCCACCGAGGCTGATAGTGTGCAACCGTTGACGCGAAATGCATGCGTGCGTGCGTAAGGTCAGCTCAACCGGAACATCGTCAGGATGAGGAATGAAACGTCCCATGAACGCGGACTCCGAGTGTCAGCTATGTGACATTGTTTCCCCCAGTATAGTGGTCGAATTGGAGCTGACTGATTTCGATATCGATCAGCGGCTGTTGGCGATGAGCGGTACTTCGTTGGTGATATTCACCAGCGTTGGCTGTGCCAGCTGTCGTTGGGCCCGGCAGCAGTTGCCTGGCTTCGATCTGCCGATCGAACGGTTGTGCTGGGTCGACGCGGGGAACAATGGCGGCGCGGTCGAGCGTTATCAGGTGTTTCACTTGCCGGCACTGTTCGTGGTGCGCGACGGTGAGTTTTATGGGGCCTTACAGTCGCGCCTGACACCCGGCGAGCTCAGCGAGCGCCTGGCGCAGGCGCTGAACCGAATTCCAGAGGAGTTGCCTTGATGGAAGCAGTCCACACGCCGCGAATCGGCATTATCGGTACAGGAGCGATCGGTGGTTTCTACGGGATGTTGCTGGCGCGAGCCGGCCTGGATGTGCATTTCCTGCTGCGCAGCGAATTCACCGCGGTCACCGAGCATGGTTTGCAACTGCATAGCGCGGTGCATGGTGAGCTGACCCTGAACCCGGTCCAGGCCTATGCCAGTGCCGAAGACATGCCGCCCTGCGATTGGCTGCTGGTGGGGGCCAAGACCACCAGCAACGCCGAGCTGGCTCCGGCGATCCTTCGCGCGGCGGCTCCCGGCGCCAAGGTGTTGTTGCTGCAGAATGGCCTGGATGTGGAAGACGGCTTGCGCGACCTGCTTCCCGACTCGCTGCATCTGTTGGGTGGCCTGTGTTTTATCTGCGTGCACCGTGCCGGGCCCGGGGTGATCGAGCATCAGGCGCTGGGCGCGGTGAACCTGGGTTATCACAGCGGTCCGGCCGCGCAGGACGAATCGCAGCGCCAGGCAATAGTGGAAGAGGGCGCAGCGCTGTTTCGCAAGGCCGGTATCGGTTCCCAGGCCATGGCCAACCTGCAGCAGGCGCGCTGGCAGAAACTGGTGTGGAATGTGCCGTATAACGGTTTGTCGGTATTGCTCAACGCCAGCACCACGCCGCTGATGGCTGATGCCGACAGCCGCGAGCTGATTCAGGCCTTGATGCGTGAAGTGGTGCAAGGCGCGCTGGCCTGTGGTCACAGCATGCCGGACGGCTATGCTGAGCACTTGTTCAAGGTGACCGAAAGCATGCCGGACTATTGGCCGAGCATGTACCACGACTACCGGCACAAGCGTGCGCTGGAGTTGTCGGCCATCTACGCCGCGCCATTGGCCGCGGCCAGAGCGGCGGGGTGCGAGCTGCCGAAAATGGAAGCCTTGTATCAGGCGTTGAGTTTCGTCGACCGGCATAACGGCTGATCGCAGCATCGGGGGAGGCGATATGGCAAAAGGCTTGGGCGGTAAACTGGTGGTGGCGATTTCGTCGCGGGCCCTGTTCGATCTCAGTGAAAGCCACAAGGTCTATCTGGCCGAGGGGGTCGAGGCCTATCGCAAGTATCAGATCGATCACGAGGAGGAATCCCTCGAACCGGGCGATGCTTTTCCCCTGGTGAAAAAGCTCTTGAGCCTCAATGCCAGCCTCGGCCGTGCGCGGGTCGAGGTGGTGCTGGTTTCGCGTAACAGTGCCGACACGGGCCTGCGGGTCTTCAACTCGATTCAGCATTACGGCCTGGATATTTCCCGGGCCGCGTTTGTCGGTGGGCGCAGCCCTTATCCCTACCTCGCGGCCTTTGGCTGCGACCTGTTTCTGTCCACCCACGCTGAAGATGTGCGCAGTGCGCTGGACGCCGGGTTCGCCGCGGCGACCATTCTTTCCGGTGGAGCCCGGCGCGCCGCCAGCGCCGAACTGCGGATCGCCTTCGACGGCGATGCCGTGCTGTTTTCCGATGAGTCGGAGCGGGTCTATCAGCTCGGTGGCCTGGAAGCCTTCCAGGCCAAGGAGCGCGAGTCCGCCCGCGAGCCGTTGCGCGGAGGACCGTTCAAAGGCTTCCTTGCCGCGCTCAATCTGCTGCAGCGCGAGTTCCCCGACGATGGTTGTCCGATTCGCACCGCCCTGGTGACGGCACGTTCGGCACCGGCCCATGAGCGGGTGATCCGCACCCTGCGCGAATGGGATATCCGCCTGGACGAATCGTTGTTCCTGGGCGGCCTGGAGAAGGCCGCCTTTCTCGAAGCCTTCGCCGCCGATGTGTTCTTCGACGACCAGGCGGGCCATTGCGAACTGGCTCGCGAAGTGGTCGCCACCGGCCATGTACCCCATGGCATCAGCAACGAAACCAAGGTTTAGCTCAATGTTCACGGGCTTGCGCGGGACGTCGTAGTCGCCTTGGCACTGCTAAGCTGAATCAATCTCCGCCATATTGGCAGTCGAGGAGGTCATATGATTCGTTCGATGCTGTATGCCACTGACCTCGGTCTGTATGCACCCTACGTGATGCAACATGCCCTGGAGCTGGCTCGAACATTCAATGCCGACTTGCACGTGGTTCATGCGGTGGAGCCCATGGGGCTGTTTGCCGAATCGGTGTTGCAGAGTTATCTCGACGAGCAGGCCCTGAATGAGTTTCACAGTCAGGGCCTGAGCACAGTGATGGCGAATATCGAACAACGGGTGCTCGACAGCTTTCGCGAAGAGTTGGGGGAGGGCATGCAGGATCTCGCACTGATCCAGTCGGTCCGGGTCTTTCAGGGGGACCCCTCGCAAGTCATTCTCGAACAGGCGTCGAAACTCTCCGTGGATTTGTTGATCGTAGGAAGTCACAGCCATGGGGCGGGCGGTGAAACGCCATTGGGCAGGACAGCCGCCAGGGTACTGCAACTGGCCAAGGTTCCGGTTTACCTGGTGCCCTTGGTGCAGCGTCGGCGGTTCGGAGATATCTGACGCGGTTATTGGAATTTTCTTAATAAAAGTTCTAGATTTATTCTTCGAACCATTAATATAGTTATATACCGTCGCTGATGCCCGTGGCGTCTACCTGCTTTGAGGGATTCATATGAAGCTTCAACAATTGCGCTACATCTGGGAAGTGGCGCACCACGACCTCAACGTCTCCGCTACAGCCCAAAGCCTTTATACGTCGCAACCGGGTATCAGCAAGCAGATCCGCCTGCTCGAGGACGAGCTGGGGGTCGAGGTATTCGCTCGCAGCGGCAAGCACCTGACTCGCGTCACCCCGGCTGGCGAACGCATCATCACCACCGCTGGCGAGATCCTGCGCAAGGTCGAAAGCATCAAGCAGATCGCCCAGGAATTCTCCAACGAGAAGAAGGGCACCCTGTCGATCGCCACCACCCATACCCAGGCTCGTTATGCCTTGCCGCCGGTGATCAGCAGCTTCATCAAGCAGTACCCGGATGTGGCGCTGCACATGCATCAGGGTTCGCCGATGCAGATTGCCGAAATGGCCGCCGATGGCACCGTCGACTTCGCCATCGCCACCGAAGCGCTGGAGCTGTTCGGCGATCTGGTGATGATGCCGTGCTACCGCTGGAACCGTTGCGTGGTGGTACCGCAGGGCCACCCGCTGACCAAGCTGCCGAAGCTGACCCTGGAAACCCTCGCCGAATACCCGATCGTGACTTACGTGTTCGGTTTCACCGGCCGTTCCAAGCTCGACGAAGCCTTCAGCCATCGCGGTTTGACGCCGAAGGTGGTATTCACTGCCGCCGACGCCGACGTGATCAAGACTTACGTACGTCTGGGCCTGGGTGTGGGCATCGTCGCCAAGATGGCGGTCGATACCAAGCTCGACAGCGACCTGGTGGTACTGGATGCCAGTGAACTGTTCGAGTCGAGCATCACCAAGATCGGTTTCCGTCGCGGCACTTTCCTGCGTGGCTTCATGTGCGACTTCATCGAGAAGTTCGCGCCGCACCTGACGCGCGAAGTGATGGCCAAGGCCATTCAGTGCCACAACAAGCAGGAACTCGAAGAGCTGTTCGACGGCGTCGAACTGCCTGTTCACTAAGTCGGGCTTACTTGACCTCGGTGACAGCGAACTGTTGCCGAGTGCCCGCGACGACGATCTCCAGCTCATCCCCCTCGAACTTGCCCAGCAGGCCTTTGCCCAGCGGTGAGCGAGGGGTGATGACGGTCACCGGTTGCCCCACCACCTCCACCTTAAGTCCCGCCCCATCCGGCGCCAGGAACAGCCATTGTTCGTGGCCGTTTTCGTCTTCGAGCCCCAACAGTGCACCGACCTGGATACCGACCTGCTCATCGTACGGGCGCAGGGTCAGGTTCTGGCAGAGCGCCAGGGCCTGCCTGATTTCCTCGACGCGCCTGGCCTGGCCGGCGGCGAGATAGGACGCCTCGAGCCCCAGGGTGTCGTACTTGTTTTCGGCAATATTCTCTTCGTGGGTCGCCGCCTCATAGGCGGTCTGCGCCGCACGCTGGGCGATATCCAGATCACCGCGGAGCTTGTCGAGAATCAGTTGGTGGACCGTATGCTTGTTCATGATCAATCGCAGAATTGCAGGACGTTGGCCCGGCTCTTTTCGCTCGGCGCCGTCTGGTCCTGTTGCAACCAGAACTGGCATTTCGGGTTGGACTGGTTGCGCAGGTTACTGCGCGCATTATCCAGTGCCTGCTGCTGTTCGTTCTTGCGCAGGTTTTCCTGGTATTGCTCGAACATGCGGTTGGATGCGGCCGACTCCGTTCTGGGTGGTTTCGCCAGCTGTTGCACGGCCTGGGCGACGGGCGCCAATTGCTGGTCGAATAAAAAACGCCAGGCCAGCCAGCAGGTCAGGGCGATTGCCAGAAAACCCAGCCACAATCCCAGGGCAATACTGCCGCTGAGCTGAAGTGCGTTTACGCTGATACGTAATGATCGACGGGGTGTCGGGCGATAGGGCATGGCAGCCTCCTGGCAGGCGGTGTCGGCAAGCCGTGATTGTCGCACGAAGATTATCGGCGTTGGCTCTTCTGTCTGTAGCGATTTATGCGGACAATCGGCGCTTTTGCCAAACGGAGCCCGGAATGAAAGCCTCCTGGGATATTTTCTGCAGCGTCGTCGACAACTACGGCGATATTGGCGTGACCTGGCGGCTGGCCCGGCAACTGGTGGCCGAGCATCAGTGCGCGGTGCGGCTGTGGGTGGATGACCTGCGGGCCTTCGAGCGTTTGTGTCCGTCGATCGATGTCGCCTTGCCTCAGCAATGGCAGGAAGGTGTCGATGTGCGCCACTGGCCGGCCGAGTGGTCGCCGGTGGCGGCTGCCGATGTGGTGATCGCAGCCTTTGCCTGCCAGTTGCCACCGGCTTATATGGAGGCGATGGCCGAGCGTGAGCGCACGCCCTTGTGGTTGAACCTCGATTACCTCAGCGCCGAGGCCTGGGTGACCGGCTGCCACGGCCTGCCCTCGGTGAAGTTCAAGGGGGTGCAGAAGTACTTCTTCTTCCCTGGCTTTCAAGCCGGCACCGGTGGCTTGCTGCGCGAGGCGGGGTTGTTGGAGCGGCGCAAGGCGTTTCAGCAGGATCCGCTGGCCCGGCAAGGTTTCCTTGAAGGGCTGGGTGTATTTGCTGCACCCGACGTACGCCTGATGTCGCTGTTCGCCTATGAGAACGCGGGCCTGGCCAGTTGGCTGGACGCGCTGGCTGCCGACTCGCGGGCTACCCATCTGCTGGTCCCCGAAGGGCGGATCCTCGGTGACGTGCAAAACTGGCTGGGGGTCGAGGCGCTGGCGGCGGGGGCGGTGCAGGTCCGTGGGGTTTTGACGGTGCAGGTGCTGCCATTCGTCCGACAGGAGGAATACGACCAACTCCTGTGGTCCTGCGATTTCAACGCGGTACGCGGCGAGGATTCGTTCGTGCGTGCGCAGTGGGCCGGCCGGCCGATGCTCTGGCACATTTATCAACAGGACGAAGACATCCACCTGGACAAGCTCGACGCCTTTCTCGAGCTTTACACCCAGGGGCTTTCGCCAGAGGCCAAGGCGGCGCTGATCGACCTGTGGCGGGCCTGGAATACCGGGGGCGAGATGGCGCAGGCCTGGAAAAAACTGCTGGAACACTGGCCGGAAGTGGCCGCTCACGCCGAAAAGTGGTGTCTGGAACAGGGCTCGCAGCCCGATCTTGCTGCGGCGCTGGTGCAGTTTTACCTAAATTGGATATGATACGCGGCCTAGATTTTTGTAAATCCCATCCAAATTCGGATATTCGCAATGAAAACTGGTAAAGAACTCAAACCCGGTACCGTGATCCGTATCGACAACGATCCTTGGCTGGTTCAGAAAGCTGAATTCACCAAGTCCGGTCGTAACAGCGCGATCATGAAGACCAAGCTGAAGAACCTGCTGACCGGTTACAAGACCGAAACCGTTTACGGTGCGGACGACAAACTGGACGACGTGATCCTGGATCGCAAAGAAGCGACCCTGTCGTTCATCAGCGGCGACACCTACACGTTCATGGACACCACTGACTACACCATGTACGAGCTGAACGCTGAAGACATCGAAGCCGTTCTGCCGTTCATCGAAGAAGGCATGACCGACGTTTGCGAAGCTGTGTTCTTCGAAGATCGTCTGGTTTCCGTTGACCTGCCGACCACTATCGTGCGCCAGGTTGACTACACCGAAGGTTCCGCTCGCGGCGACACTTCGGGCAAGGTGATGAAGCCTGCCAAACTGAAGAACGGTACCGAACTGTCGGTTGCCGACTTCATCGAAATCGGCGACATGATCGAGATCGATACTCGCGAAGGCGGTTCCTACAAAGGCCGCGCCAAGGTTTAAGCACTGCTTGAATTCTCGCGTACGAAAAAGCCCGACCATCGAGTCGGGCTTTTTTGTGGCCGAAGATCAGTGACAGCCTTACTTCAGATGTTGCTTGAGCTCTTCGCTGGCTTGCAGCAGGGCCGAGCGCACTGCGGGTACCTGGCTGACCACGTTGAGCAGACCATAGTCGTGGATCATCCCGTTGTAGCGCACCGAGGTCACGGTCACGCCGGCTTCGTCCAGCTTGCGGGCATAGGCTTCGCCTTCGTCGCGCAGCACATCGGCACCGGCCGTCTGGATCAGCGCGGGCGGCAGGCCCTTGAGCTGGGCGCTGGTGGCGCGCAACGGTGAGGCATAGATCTCGTTACGCTGCCGGGCGTCGGTGGTGTAGTTGTCCCAGAACCACTTCATCATGGTTTTGCTGAGGAAGTGCCCCTCGGCATACTGGTTGTACGACGCCGTCTCGAAATTCGCGTCGGTCACCGGCCATAGCAGCAACTGGAACCTGATCGCCGGCGTGCCCTTGTCCTTGGCCATCAGGCTGACCACGGCCGCCATGTTGCCACCGACGCTGTTGCCGGCAACCGCCAGGCGCTTGCCGTCGACATTGATTTCCTGGCCATGCTCGGCCACCCATTGGGTGGCCGCGTAAGCCTGATTGATCGCCACCGGGTAATGAGCTTCCGGAGACGGCGTGTAATTGACGAACACCGCCGCGGCCCCGGAGCCCACCACCAGATCCCGCACCAGCCGCTCGTGGGTCGGGAAATCTCCCAGCACCCAGCCGCCGCCGTGGAAAAACATGAACACCGGCAACGTACCTTTCACCCCGGCCGGTCTGACGATGGTCAGGCTGATGTCCTGGCCGTCGACCTTGATGGTCTTCTGGCTGACATCCGCCTTGGGCAGCGTCAACTTGACCCCGGCCTGGGCGCCGACCAGCACGGCCCGGGCCTCTTTCGCTGTCATCTGTTCCATCGGCTTGCCGCTGCCGGCGTTCAAGGCGTCGAGGAACGCCTGGGTGTTGTGTTCGACCCCGCCTTCGGCGAAGGCCGTGTTGATGGACAGGGCGAGAAGGCTACCGGTCAAGACCTTGCTGAAAGTGTTCATGTTCGTCTCCTGGGCGGTGCGGGCGCTGGTGCGCGGTAGGGTTAGACAGTCACGTGCAGACGTACGTCGACGTTGCCGCGGGTGGCGTTGGAGTAAGGGCAGACCTGGTGAGCCGCTTCGACCAGGGATTGCGCATCGCTCTGTTCAAGGCCTGGCAGGCTGATGTGCAGGTCGATGTCCAAGCCGAAGCCGCCAGGAATCTGGCCGATGCCGACATGGGCGGTGATCGAGGCGTTGTCCGGGATCTTGCGTTTGCTCTGGCTGGCGACGAATTTCAGGGCGCCGATAAAGCAGGCGGAGTAGCCGGCGGCGAAGAGTTGTTCAGGGTTGGTCGCCTGGCCGCCGGCACCACCGAGTTCTTTGGGGGTAGAGAGTTTGACGTCGAGAATGTTGTCGCTGGAGACGGCGCGACCATCACGGCCACCGGTTGCGGTTGCGACTGCGGTATAGAGAGTTTGCATGGTGTGAGCCTCTTGGGTTTCGAAGTTTTGCGCTAAATGTTTGCGCGCTAAGTAAGTGCGAAATAAATGTATCGCTCAAATATTTTGTGCGCAAGATAATTTTTTGGAAAAAATTCGAAAATGCTTGCCGACAGCCCAGGTTTTTTGGCTAAGCGAATGATTTAAATAATATTTCTATCGAGAAAATTTTTTCGTTGGCACGCTGTTGGCGGCGTCGGAACAGGAAGGATCGCGAGCAAGCGCTCCAGCAGGAGGGCAGGGCGTGCTCGCGAGAGTGCCGTCAGAGGCTGTCTTGCAGATGGCCGCGCAGGTTCAGCAGGTCGGCCTGCAGTTTGCGCAGTTGCTCCAGGGTCAGGCCGCTGGCGCCGAGGATGCATTGGGGAACACCGCGCGCCCGGCCATGCAGGGCCCGGCCTTGCTCGGTCAGTTTGATGATCACCACCCGTTCGTCTTCGCGGCTGCGGGTACGGCTCAGCAGTCCCTCGGCCTCCAGGCGCTTGAGCAAAGGCGTCAATGAGCCGGGATCGGTCAGCAGGCGGCTGCTGATCTCGCCGACGGTCAGGCCATCCTGCTCCCAGAGCACCATCATCGCCAGGTACTGGGGATAGGTCAGGCCCAGCTCCTGCAGCAGCGGTTTATAGACTTTGGTCATCAGCAGCGAAGTCGAGTGCAGGGCGAAACACAGCTGGTTATCCAGCAGCAGATCGTCGCATTTTTCCGGGGTGGAGCCTTTGGTGTTCATGGTCGGGCCTTGATCGATACTCGCCCTGAATCTAGCGGGCGAATCTTTAATGCGCCAGATAATTCTCGCGAGCTCTCAGCCCATGGCGCTCTGCAGGGCCAGATCCCAGGGCGGAATCGGGCTGAAGCGGGTCTTCAGGTATTCCAGCAACAGACGGCTGCGGGCGTTGGTGTGCTGTTCCAGGCGCAAGGCATAGATACCGGCGCTTTCCGGTTTGGGCAGGCCGGTTTCGCAGAACAGCGGCAACAGTTCACCGCGCAATAGGTATTCGCTGGCCAGCCAGGTCGGCAGGTGGGCGATGCCCAGCCCGGCCAGGGCGCCGGACAACAGGGCCTCGGCATTGTTGGCGCTCATGCGGATGCGTTGTGGGCGATGGGTCTGCAACTGCCCGTCCAGCTCGAAGCGCCAGGCGAACAGAGGGGCCAGGCCATCCCAGTCCAGGCCGTCGTGCTGGCTCAGCTCGGCGGGATGGATCGGGGTGCCACGAAGCTTGAGGTAGGCCGGGCTGGCGCAGGCGATGCGCACGATGCTCGCCAGTGATGTCGCCACCATGCGGGTATCGACCCTTTGCCCGGCGCGCAGTACCAGATCGACCTTGCCCAGGTGCGAACCCTGCATGTCGACGAAGCTGTCGATCAGGTGCAACTGCACATCCAGCCCCGGATAGAGCATCAGGAAATCGGCGATCGCCGGCGCCAGGTGTCGTCGGCCGAAGGCCGCGGGAGCATCGATGCGGATCAGGCCTTCCGGCGCGTGGCTCAAGGACACGGCTTCCGCCCGCGCCAGTTGCAGTTCGGCGACGATGCGCCGGGCGCGTTCGGCGAAGGCTTGGCCAGCCGCCGTGGCCACCACCGCGTGGGTGGTGCGCATGAACAGCTTGCTGCCGACCGCGTTTTCCAGGCTGTCGATACGCCGGGCCACCGCCGAAGGGGTCAAGGGATGCCGGCGGGCGGCGGCGGAAAAACTCCCGGCTTCCAGGACATCGAGGAACAGGCCGAGCTGGTCGGTGAGGGCGTTGGGGTTCATGGCGGGCATTTGCCTGTGCGAAATTGGCAAAGCCATTGTGCGTTGCTGTGCGTTTCCGCACCAGAGCCGACTGCGTAGCATGCAAGGCCTGAGGTGAGGAGAGCGGCGGTGATCGATTTAGCGATGTATGTGGTGTTGGGCGCGGCGCTGGGCACGGTGGGCGGCTTGTTCGGGATCGGCGGCGGCCTGATCGCGATTCCGGTGCTGGGCGTGCTGTTCGGGCTGGATCAGCAGATCGCCCAGGGCACGGCCTTGGTGATGGTGGTCCCCAACGTGATGCTGGCGCTGTGGCGTTATCACCAGCGCAACCGGATCGAGGCGCGGCATGCGCTGCCCTTGGCCCTGATGGGTTTCTGTTTTGCCTGGCTCGGTTCGATCTGGGCGGTGGGCATCGATGCCCAGGTCATGCGGATCGGTTTCGTCGCGTTCTTGGTGGCCTTGTCTGCCTACAACCTGTTGCGCATGTTCCTGGCCAATGCCCCGGCTTCGGCGCAGATGCGTTATCCCTGGCCGTGGCTCGGTGTGCTGGGGGCGGCTTCCGGGGCCATGGGCGGGCTGTTCGGCGTCGGTGGCGCGGTGGTTGCCACGCCGGTGCTGACCAGCGTGTTCGGCACCACCCAGGTGGTCGCCCAAGGCTTGTCGCTGGCCCTGGCCTTGCCGAGCACTGGGGTGACCCTGGTCACCTACGGGGTGCATCAGGAGGTGGACTGGATGATCGGCCTGCCGCTGGCGGCAGGTGGGCTGCTGAGCATCAGTTGGGGGGTGAAAATCGCCCATGCGCTGCCCGAGCGAATGCTGCGCGGGCTGTTCTGCGGCTTCCTGGTGGTCTGTGCGGTGATGCTCGCCTTTAAAGTTTGAAACCCTCGACTATGTGTTCGGCCAGGCATTCGGTGATGGGCGAGGGCGTGTTGAGGTTGCGCACCAGCATGATGCTGGCTTCGGGCAGCAGGGGCAGGTCTTCGGCGGCGCCCAGGATGCGCATGTCCGGGGTGATCAGGCTTTCCAGTTGCGCGGTGATCGCCAGGCCGGCGCTGACCACGGCCATCAGGGCGGCCAGGCTGGAGCTGTTATAGGCGATGCGATAGTCGCGCCCGGCGGCGTCCAGCGCATTGCACGCCCACTGCCTGCAGAAGCAATCGCTGTTGAACATCGCCAGGGGCAGTGGCGTCTGTTCGTGAGGGCAGAAACCCTGAGCCTCGGCCCAGACGAAACGCTCCTTGCGCAGCAACTGGCCGATTTCGCTGCCCGGCTCGCGGGTGACGATGGACAGGTCCAGGTCCTGGCGCAGCAGCAGTTGCTTGGACGACTCGCAATGCACCTCGATCTGGATCAAGGGATAGGCCTGGGCAAAGCGCGACAGGATCCCCGGTAGAAAGCGCATCACGTAATCGTCCGGCGTGCCGATGCGCACGGTGCCGACCATGTGCGGCTCGCGCAGGGTGTTGAACACCTCGCTGTGCAGTTTCAGGATGCGCCGCGCGTAACCCAGCAGCACTTGGCCTTCGGCGGTCAGGCGCACTTGCCGGCCTTCACGCTGGAACAGCTGGCGCTGCAGCACATCTTCCTCGAGCCGTTTCATCTGCATGCTCACCGCGGACTGGGTGCGATTGACCTGCTCCCCGGCCTTGGTGAAACCGCCCTGATCGGCGATGGCGACGAAGGTGCGCAGGACCTCGGTATCAATGCTTGGGTAACTGGACAATTCATCAAACTCCGAGATGTATTGCATAAGAAACATTCGTTGGATTGATCTTATCCCTGGGTGGAGACTTGAGCCATCCCCACTGGAGGGCAAGACGATGAAAGGTCAAAAAGGTTTTGTATTGGCTCACCGGTTTGCATGGCATGGCGTTTCCTTGCGGCACCTGTTGCAGAGAATTGTCCGCTGGCATGAGCTGCGCCGTGAACGGATCATGCTGGCCGGCATGAGTGACGAGGCGCTGAAGGATATCGGCCTCAGTCGCGCAGATGTGGAACGGGAGACCGTGCGGCCGTTCTGGGACGATCCGATGCACAAGTGAATGTCAAAGCGCTACACAAGCCACTTCTCTCTGAGGTAGTTTGCGGGCAGACAAGGAGATTGCCATGCCCGCAGAACTGTCCTTTTCCCTCAAGCAGGCTCGGCGTCTGGCGCTGGCCGCCCAAGGTTTTTCCGGGCGGCCGCTGCCTGCGACGATCAGGCCGGCGCAGGTCAATCGCCTGATCGCGCGCCTGGGTATCCTGCAGATCGACTCGGTCAACGCCCTGGTGCGCTCGCACTACCTGCCGCTGTTTTCCCGCCTTGGCGACTATCCCGCGCAACTGCTGGACCAGGCCGCCTGGAGCCAGGGCCGGCAACGCACGCTGTTCGAATACTGGGGGCATGAAGCCTCGTTGCTGCCGCTGTCGCTGTACCCGCTGATGCGCTGGCGCATGCAGCGGGCCAGCCAGGGGCAGGGGATCTATCAGCAGTTGGCGCGTTTCGGCCAGGAGCAGCAGGCGACGATCCGCCGGGTGCTGGCCGCGGTCGAGGAGCAGGGTGCCCTTGGCGCGGGAAGCCTGTCGACCCGCGAGGAGCGCGCCGGCCCCTGGTGGGACTGGAGCGCGGAGAAACACGCGCTGGAATGGCTGTTCGCCGCCGGTGAGGTGACAGTCGCCGGCCGGCGTGGATTCGAGCGTTTGTACGACTTGCCGGAGCGGGTGATTCCTTCGAGCATCCTGCAGCATTCGCCGCTCAGCGAGGCCGACGCCCAGCGCGGTTTGCTGCTGCATGCCGCCAGTGCCCTGGGCGTAGCCACCGAGAAAGACCTGCGCGACTACTTTCGCCTGGAGCTGGCAGATAGCCGGGCGCGCCTGGCGGAGTTGCTAGAGGGTGGCGAGCTGCTGGCCTGCGAGGTGGAAGGCTGGAAGCAAGCGGCCTATTGCCTGCCAGCGATGAAGGTGCCGCGTAGCGTGCCGGCCAGCGCCTTGCTTTCCCCCTTCGACTCGCTGATCTGGGAGCGCAGCCGCACTGAGCGCCTGTTCGATTTTCGCTATCGCCTGGAGATCTACACGCCGCAGCACAAGCGGGTGTATGGCTATTACGTGTTGCCGTTTCTGCACCACGAACGGATCGCCGCGCGGGTCGACCTGCGAGCGGAGCGGGCGCTGGGGCGCCTGGCGGTGCATGCCGTGCATGAGGAAGAGCAGGGGCTGGACGAGCAGGGGATGCAGGCGCTGGCGAGCAGCTTGCGGGATATGGCCAATTGGTTGGGGCTGGCCGACGTCCAGCTCAATTGCCCGAGGGCCAGCGCCCAGCGCTTGCGAGGGTTTCTTTGAAGCGTGTCGATCATCCAGCAACTTCCCCTGGATGATCGAGCGCTACAGGTTCAACGCTTGACCTGTTTCAGGGTCTCGGCAATCAGGAACGCCAGCTCCAGCGACTGGTCGGCGTTCATCCGTGGGTCGCAATGGGTATGGTAGCGGTCCGACAACGCATCTTCGGTAATCGGCCGCGCGCCACCGATGCACTCGGTGACGTTCTGCCCGGTCATCTCGATGTGGATACCGCCGGCATAACTGCCCTCGGCTTCGTGGACCTGGAAGAACTGCTTCACCTCAGTGAGGATCTGCGCGAAGTCCCGGGTCTTGTAACCGCTGCTGGCCTTGATGGTGTTGGCATGCATCGGGTCGGAGCTCCACAGCACCTTCTTGCCTTCGCCTTCCACCGCGCGGATCAGCTGCGGCAGATGGTTGCCGACCTTGTTCGCGCCCATGCGCACGATCAGGTTCAGGCGGCCCGGATCGTTGTCCGGGTTGAGGATATCGATCAGGCGGATCAGTTCCTCGGTGTTCATGCTCGGGCCCACCTTGACCCCGATCGGGTTATTCACCCCGCGCAGGAATTCGACGTGGGCGCCGTCGAGCTGGCGGGTACGGTCGCCGATCCACAGCATGTGCGCCGAGCAGTCGTAATAGTCGTTGGTCAGGCTGTCGCGACGGACGAAGGCTTCTTCATAGTTCAGCAGCAGCGCTTCGTGGGCGGTGAAGAAACTGGTCTCGCGCAACTGCGGCGAGCTGTCCATGCCGCAGGCGCGCATGAAGGCCAGGGTTTCGTCGATGCGATCGGCCAGCTGGCTGTACTTCTCGGCCAGGGCGGAGTTGGCGATGAAATCCAGGTTCCATTTGTGCACCTGATGCAGGTCGGCAAAACCGCCCTGGGCAAAGGCACGCAGCAGGTTCAGGGTGGCAGTGGCCTGGTGGTAGGACTGCAGCAGGCGGTCCGGGTCCGGCACCCGGCTTTTTGCGTCAAAGCCTATGCCGTTGACGATATCGCCGCGGTAGGCCGGCAGGGTCACGCCATTGATGGTTTCGTCATTGGCCGAACGCGGCTTGGCGAACTGGCCGGCCATGCGCCCGACCTTGACCACCGGGCAGCCGGCAGCGAAGGTCATGACGATCGCCATCTGCAGCAGGACCTTGAAGGTATCGCGGATCTTCGCCGCGGAGAACTCGGCGAAGCTCTCGGCGCAATCGCCGCCCTGCAGCAGAAAGGCGCGGCCCTGGGTCACCTCGGCAAACTGGCGGCGCAACTCGCGGGCTTCGCCGGCAAACACCAGCGGCGGGTAACTGGCCAGGGTCTGCTCGACCTGCAACAGGTGTGCGGCGTCGGGGTAGGCGGGTTGTTGCTGGATCGGCAGGGCGCGCCAGCTGTCAGGACTCCAGGGTTGGCTCATCACGGACTCGGGTGTTTTTTAAGGTCGGACAGGCATGTTAGCAGCAATTAGTGCGTGACCTGTTCCCGCCGGTTCGCGGACAATCGCGCCTTTCCCGCTCGGCGCCGAGCGGCCGGTTTATCGCGATGGCGAGGTTGAGCCCCGTCGCGGCTAGGAGAAGAGATGACTGAGGAGCGCGTCGAGCGCCTGCTCGCCGAAGTGCACGATGAGTTCGGCATGATCCGAGTGTTCGAAGTGGCGGATTATCGCTTCCTCGAATTTGGCGACGCCATCGAGCAGAGCTGCGTGTTTACCGCCGACCCGAGCTGGCTGGAGTACGACTACACCCGGGCCATGCTGATCGGCGCGCTGTGCCATGAGCAACCCGAGAGTGCGCTGTTTCTCGGCCTGGGCGCCGGCACCCTGACTCAGGCCTGCCTCAAGTTCCTGCCGCTGGAAGATGTCGAGGCTATCGAGTTGCGCCCGGACGTGCCGCGCCTGGCCATCGAGTATCTGGGGCTGGATGACGATCCGCGTCTCTATATCCGTGTCGGTGATGCGCTCGAACTGCTGGACAGCGCCGAGTCGGCGGACCTGATTTTCGTCGACCTGTACACCGACGTCGGGCCGGGCGTCGGGCACCTGGCCTGGGGCTTCCTGGAAAACTGCCAGAAGCGCCTCAACCCGGGCGGCTGGCTGGTGATCAACCAGTGGGCCACCGACGATGGCAAGCCTCTGGGCGCGGCCTTGCTGCGTGGGCTTTACCACCGGCATTACTGGGAACTGCCGGTGAAGGAGGGCAACGTGATTCTGATCGTGCCGTCCGACCTGGATCAGGATCTGGACATGGACGGCCTGAGCGCCCGGGCCGAGGCGCTGGCACCGCGCCTGGGCTATTCGTTGCAGTCGTTGATCAAGTGCATCCGGCCGGCTACCTGAGTCGGCTGTCCGCTTCGCGGATCGTCCGCATCTGTAGGAGCGAGGCTTGCCCGCGATAAGGCCTCACATTTGGCAACTGCCTGAAGCGTTCAACACCCCTTGAACACCCCCGGCCGCTTCTCGAGCATCGCTCGCACACCCTCCTTGGCGTCCTCGCTGTTCAATAGCTTCTTCACCAGTGGCGGCAGCCCCTGCGCCGCCGCGCTTTCTCCTTCGAACCGGGCTTGTCGGGCCGACATCAGGGTCGCCTGAACCCCCAGCGGCGCCTGGCAGGCGATCCGTTCGGCGAGGGCCAGGGCGCGGGGCAGCAGGTCCTCGCTGGCCATCACCTCCTGCACCAGCCCCAGGCGCAGGGCTTCATGGGCGTCGAATTCGTCGCCGGTGAGCAACCAGCGCATGGCGTTGCCCCAGCCGGCGATCTGATGCAAACGCAGGGTGGCGCCGCCGAACGGAAAGATGCCGCGTTGCACTTCCAGTTGGGCGAAGCGGGTATTGCTGGCGCACAGGTTGATATCCGCCGCCAGCATCAGCTCGATGCCTATGGTCAGGCAGTAGCCCTGCACCGCGACTATTACTGGTTTGCTGACCCGTGGCCCGGCGAAGACACCCCAGGGATCGCAGCCACCGGCCGGCGCCTGCCAGCCTTTGGCGAGCTTCGCCCCGACGTTGGCCAGGTCCAGCCCCGCGGTGAAGTGCTCGCCATGGCCGAACACCACGGCGACGCGGGCCTCGCTGCTGGCCTCGAACTCGCCGTAGGCCAGGCTGAGTTGATCGAGCAGTTGCAGATCGAAGGCGTTGCGCTTGGCGACCCGGTCCAGGCCGATGAGGAAGAGATGACCACGTTGTTCACGGCTGACGCGACTGCAACTGGACTGACTCATGGGGCATTTCCTCGGACGGTAAAGAGTGTCTCGGACCGACGGTATCGGCCGGCAAGATGAACCGTTTAAGCGTCATCCCCCGACAGGCGTGGGCCTGTGCAAAATAGACCTTTGCCGGATTATCCGCAAAGCCTGTGACAACTAGGTATTCAGCGGGTTTTTCCGATAAAAAAAACTCCCTTTTTTGAGTAATTCCGGTATAGTGCGCGCCGGCCTTTAACCGGGCCTCGTTTAGGTGATGCAATTCCCCGAAGTCAGCTTCGGCTGCTTGTCCGCTGCGCGGACTATCCTTGACGTTCATTTCTTTCAATCGTTTTCGCAAATCCCCGCCGACAAAGCTGCCAGGGTGACTCTTGAGTCTTACACGGCATGCGCAGCTTTGGAGCATGGGTCTTTGCGGATGCACTTAGAGGCAGACCCATGACCCAGGAAATCGGCGGCTTCGCCGCTCTTGAACTTCATCCCAATATTGTCGCTGCAGTAGTCGCTACCGGCTATGAAGAGCCTTCGGCCATTCAGCAGCAGTCGATCCCGATCATCCTCGCCGGTCACGATATGATTGGTCAGGCGCAAACCGGTACCGGTAAGACCGCCGCGTTCGCCCTGCCTATCCTGCACCGCATTGATCCGTCCAAGCGCGAGCCGCAAGCTCTGATCCTGGCCCCAACCCGTGAGTTGGCGCTGCAAGTTGCAACCGCTTTCGAAACCTACGCCAAGCAAATGCCGGGCGTAACTGTTGTGGCTGTCTACGGCGGCGCGCCGATGGGCCCACAACTGAAAGCAATCCGTAATGGCGCACAGATCGTTGTCGCCACTCCGGGCCGTCTGTGCGACCACCTGCGTCGCGACGAAAAAGTCCTGGCTACCGTGAACCACCTGGTTCTCGACGAAGCCGACGAAATGCTCAAGCTGGGCTTCATGGATGACCTGGAAGTGATCTTCAAGGCCATGCCGGAAACCCGTCAGACCGTGCTGTTCTCGGCCACCCTGCCGCAGTCGATCCGTGCGATCGCCGAGCGTCACCTGAAGGACCCGAAACACGTCAAGATCCAGAGCAAGACCCAGACCGTTACCGCGATCGAACAGGCTCACCTGTTGGTTCACGCTGACCAGAAGACTTCTGCCGTTCTCAGCCTGCTGGAAGTGGAAGATTTCGACGCTCTGATCATGTTCGTGCGCACCAAGCAAGCGACCCTGGACCTGGCCAGTGCCCTGGAAGCCAAAGGCTACAAGGCCGCTGCGCTGAACGGCGACATCGCCCAGAACCAGCGTGAGCGCGTGATCGACTCCCTCAAGGATGGCCGCCTGGACATCGTTGTGGCGACCGACGTTGCCGCCCGTGGTCTGGACGTACCGCGCATCACCCACGTATTCAACGTGGACATGCCGTACGACCCGGAATCCTACGTGCACCGTATCGGCCGTACCGGCCGTGCCGGTCGCGAAGGTCGTGCACTGCTGCTGGTGACTCCACGCGAGCGCCGCATGCTGCAAGTGATCGAGCGTGTAACCGGCCAGAAAGTCGCTGAAGTTCGTCTGCCGGACGCTCAAGCCGTTCTCGACGCACGCATCAAGAAGCTGACCAACAGCCTGTCGCCACTGGTGGCTGACGCTGAATCGACCCACGGTGATCTGCTGGATCGCCTGACCGCCGATATCGGTTGCAGCCCGCGTGCCCTGGCCGCGGCCCTGCTGCGCAAGGCCACCAACGGTCAGGCGCTGAACCTGGCAGCGATCGAGAAGGAACGCCCACTGGTGCCGAACAGCGCGCCACGTGGCGACCGTCCTGAGCGTTCCGGCGATCGTCCTGATCGCGGCGAGCGTGAGCGTCGCGCGCCGATGCCTCTGGCTGAAGGTCGTGCCCGTTGCCGTACCGCGCTGGGCGCGCGTGACGGTATCGCGGCCAAGAACCTGCTGGGCGCCATCCTCAACGAAGGCGGCCTGGCCCGCGAAGCCATCGGTCGCATCCAGGTGCGTGACAGCTTCAGCCTGGTCGAGCTGCCGGAGGAAGGTCTGGAGCGTCTGCTGACCAAACTGAAGGACACTCGCGTTGCCGGCAAGCAGCTGAAGCTGCGTCGTTATCGCGAAGACTGATCGGCGCTGAGCTGATCGGTTGAACAAAAAAATCCCCGCCTGGTGCGGGGATTTTTTTGCCTGGCGTTTGCATCTGTTGTCGCTCGCGATACGCCAGGCTTGGCAGGGCATCAACCGAAGCGATAGATGTCCATGCCCAGCGCGCCCATGGTGAAGCCTTGATGGGCGATGCTGAAGTCGCCACCGGCGCCTCTGGCGAAATACAGCGGCAGCAGGTGTTCATCGCTGGGATGGCTGCGCACGGCATTCGGTGCCTGGCGACGGTAGTCGTGCAGCGCGGCCTCGTCGTTGGCGGCAAGTTTCTCGATTATCCAGTCGCGGAACGCCCTGGCCCAGGGTTCGACGCTTTCCGGGCCGGCGTGCCAGTCCAGTTCGCGCAGGTTGTGGGTAATGCTGCCCGAGCCGATCAATAGCACCCCTTGTTGCCGCAGGCTGGACAGGGCGCGCCCGACCTGAGTCTGCAAGGCTGGGCCCATTCGGCTGGGCAGGGAAACCTGGACAACCGGAATATCCGCCTGTGGGTACATCAGCGACAGCGGCACCCAGACCCCGTGGTCGAGCGGGCGCTGGTCGTCGAGCTGCGCCGGCAGGCCGTCGGCCCTGAGCAATTGCGCCACCTGTTCCGCCAGTTCAGGCTGGCCGGGGGCCGGGTATTGCACGGCGAACAGCGCCGCGGGGAAACCACCGAAGTCATGCCAGGTTTGCGGTTGTGGGTTGCTGCTGACCCGCAGGTCCTGGCTTTCCCAGTGGGCCGACACCACCACTATGGCCTTGGGGCGTGGCAGCTCGGCGGCCAGGCGGGCGAGGGCCGGGCCGCTGGCGCCGGGTTCCAGGGCAAGCATCGGCGATCCGTGGGAGATGAACAGGCTAGGGAGCATGAATAAGGTCCTGAGCGTTAAGATGCACCATCTTCAATCAGATCATTGATCTAAATCTAATATAAGTTTTTGTGGTTTTTGATCGAATTTCAGGGTGATTTATGCAGCCGGAGTTTTGGCACAAACGCTGGGAACAGAATCAGATCGGCTTCCATTTGTCCGAGGTTAATCCTTATCTGCAACGCTACTGGCCCCAACTGGAGCTGGCGCCGGGTTCGCGGGTGCTGGTGCCGCTGTGCGGCAAGAGCCTGGACCTGAGCTGGCTGGCCAGCCAGGGGCATCAGGTGCTGGGTATCGAGTTGTCGGAGAGGGCCATCCAGGACTTTTTCAGCGAGCAGCAGTTGCAGCCGCAGGTCAGCCTTCGAGGTGGATTCAAGGTCTATGAATACGGTCCGATCCAGCTCTGGTGCGGCGACTTTTTTGCCCTGCAGGCCGCGGATGTCGCTGACTGCCAGGCGTTGTACGACCGTGCGGCGTTGATCGCCTTGCCGCCGGAGATGCGCGAGCGGTATGCGGCGCATCTGCAGTCGCTCCTGCCCCAGGCCTGCCAGGGGCTGCTGATCACCCTGGATTACGACCAGGCGCTGATGGCGGGGCCGCCTTTCGCTGTACTCGATGACGAGGTCAAGGCCTTGCTGGGTAAGCGCTGGCAGCTGCGGGTCGAGGAGGAGCGGGACATCCTTGGCGAGAGCTGGAAGTTTCTCCAGGGCGGCGTGACTCGCCTCGAAGAGCGGGTCTATCGTTTGCTGGCGCGCTGATTTCCGGTTTTCCACAGGCCATAAAAAAGGGCGACTCGGGTCGCCCTTTTTGTGTTGCGCCAGCGTTATCCGCGACGACGGCTCAGTGCGTCGATACGCTCTTCCAGCGGCGGGTGGCTCATGAACATACGAGCCAGGCCTTGTTTGAGGCCGCCGTTGATGCCGAAGGCATTCAGGGTGTCGGGCATATGCACCGGCAGGCCCTGTTCCGAGCGCAGGCGTTGCAGGGCGCCGATCATTGCCGCGGTACCGGCCAGTTGCGCGCCAGCTTCGTCGGCACGGAATTCGCGCTTGCGCGAGAACCACATGACGATGGCGCTGGCCAGGAAGCCCAGGACCAGTTCGGCGAAGATGGTCGCGATGTAGTAGGCGATACCCTGGCCTTCTTCGTTCTTGAAAATCACCTTGTCGACGAAGTTGCCGATGATGCGCGCGAAGAACATCACGAAGGTGTTCACCACGCCCTGGACCAACGCCAGGGTGACCATGTCGCCGTTGGCCACGTGACCGATCTCGTGGGCCAGCACGGCTTTCACTTCATCGGGCGAGAAACGCTCGAGCAGGCCCTGGCTGACCGCGACCAGTGCGTCGTTCTTGTTCCAGCCGGTGGCGAAGGCGTTGGCCTCGTAGGCCGGGAAAATACCGACTTCGGGCATCTTGATCCCGGCTTCGCGGGACAGTTGCTCGACGGTTTGCAGCAGCCATTGCTCATGACGAGTGCGAGGCTGGGTAATGATCTGGGTGCTGGTGCTCATTTTCGCCATCCACTTGGAGATGAACAGCGAGAACAGGGAACCGGCGAAACCAAAGACCGCACAGAAAACCAGCAGCTGATTGAGGTTGAGATCAACCCCATTGGCCGCCATGAACCCGTTGAAGCCGAAAAGGCTCAGGGTGATGCTGGCAATCAGCACGACCGCCAGGTTAGTGGCCAAGAACAGCAGGATGCGCATCATGGTTGTAGAAATCTCCTCATGCTAAAGATGTAGCGTTCTGCGGGGTATATAAGGTGCGGCACCGGCCTATTCAACCGGGTGACTATTTCAAACTGTGTCCTGCAGGCTGATTTTAGACGCTTGCATGAGCTTTCTGTCGCAGGTGGGGAAGGCACCGGAAGCTGACCAGCGCTTCAGAGGCGTGTTACCACTGGGCACAAGGCGCAAGGCAAAGATACAGAAGGGGAGGCGCAGCAGGGAGTACAGAAGTGTTGCTGAATTAATCGCAGTGCGACCGGTGTCGGTCGCACTGCGTTGCACGCTTACTGGCGATACGACTTGAGGAAGCTGCCGATACGGCCGATCGCCTGTTCCAGGTCGTCCACTCGCGGCAGGGTCACGACGCGGAAGTGGTCCGGCCATGGCCAGTTGAAGGCGGTGCCCTGAACCACCAGCAGCTTCTCCGAGAGCAGCAGGTCCAGGACGAACTTCTCGTCGTTGTGGATCGGGCAGACTTTCGGGTCGATTTTCGGGAAGGCGTACAGCGCGCCCATGGGTTTGACGCAGCTTACGCCAGGGATGTCGTTGAGCAGTTCCCAGGTGCGGTTGCGCTGTTCCAGCAGGCGGCCCGGCGGCAGCACCAGGTCGTTGATGCTCTGGTAGCCACCCAGCGCCGTTTGAATGGCGTGCTGGCTCGGCACGTTGGCGCACAGGCGCATGTTGGCCAGCATGTCGATGCCTTCGATGTAGCTCTGGGCGTGGTGCTTCGGACCGGAAATGGCCACCCAGCCGGAGCGGAAGCCGGCCACCCGGTAGGACTTGGACAGGCCGTTGAAGGTCAGGCACAGCAGGTCCGGCGCCAGGGAGGCGGTGCAGACGTGCACGGCGTCATCGTAGAGGATCTTGTCGTAGATCTCGTCGGAGAACACCACCAGGTTGTGCTGGCGCGCCAGCTCGAGCATGTCCAGCAACACTTCCTTGGGGTACACCGCGCCGGTCGGGTTGTTCGGGTTGATGATCACCAGGGCCTTGGTGTTCGGGGTGATCTTGGCCTTGATGTCAGCGATGTCCGGCCACCAGTTGGCTTGCTCGTCGCACAGGTAGTGCACCGGGTTGCCGCCGGCCAGGCTCACGGCCGCGGTCCACAGCGGGTAGTCCGGGGCCGGTACCAGCACTTCGTCACCGTTGTTGAGCAGGGCCTGCATGGCCATGACGATCAGTTCGGAAACGCCGTTGCCCAGGTAGATGTCTTCGATGCCGACGCCTTCGACCTGCTTTTGCTGGTAGTACTGCATGACCGCCTTGCGGGCGCTGAACAGGCCCTTGGAGTCGCTGTAGCCCTGTGCGGTCGGCAGGTTACGGATCACGTCCTGGAGGATTTCGTCCGGCGCTTCGAAACCAAAAGGCGCCGGGTTGCCGATGTTCAGCTTGAGGATGCGATGGCCTTCCTCTTCCAGGCGTTTGGCGTGCTTGAGCACTGGGCCGCGAATGTCATAACAGACGTTGGCGAGCTTGTTCGATTTGCTGACCTGCATGGCGATGTGTTCCCGAAAATGAACGATCCAGACGATGAGTGAGCTACCGTACTGGGAATCCTGCGTTTGCACACAGGCCTGAAGCCTGGGTTCGCGGCGGCAAAATCCGTTTGAACCCGTGTAACACGGCTGCCAGACTGGCGTCTAACGAGGCGCAATCATACGTGCCGCCCGATCCGTGGAAAAGATACAGATCGGGCTTTTTCAGTTGTAGAGGAAGGACCATGGAAAAGCTGGAAAAAACCCTTGAAGAATGGCGTGCCATGCTCGATCCGGAGCAGTACAACGTCTGCCGCCTCAAAGGCACCGAGCGGCCGTTCTCGGGCAAGTACAACGCCACCAAGACCGACGGTGTGTATCACTGCATCTGCTGCAATGCGCCGCTGTTCGACTCCAGGGCCAAGTTCGATTCCGGTTGCGGCTGGCCGAGCTTCTACGAGCCGATCGGCGAGAGCGCGATGGTCGAGATCCGTGACCTGAGCCACGGCATGATTCGTACCGAAGTGGTCTGCGCCAAATGCGATGCGCACCTGGGGCATGTGTTCCCGGACGGCCCGCCGCCGACCGGCCTGCGCTACTGCATCAACTCGGTATGCCTGGACCTGGTTCCACGCTGATCGTAGTGGGCGCCCAAGGCGATTTTTCGAAATCGCTTTTCGGCTAATTAAATTGCGTACAATTTAATTGAACGCTATTTTTAGCGTACCTTTCGTTTCTGGAGTCTGCGCCATGAGTGACACATTGCTGAACATTCCGTGCACCACCATCAAGGGCGAGCAAAAGACCCTGGCCGATTTCGCCGGCAAGGCCGTGCTGGTGGTCAATACCGCGAGCAAGTGCGGTTTCACCCCGCAGTACAAGGGCCTGGAAGAACTGTGGAAGACCTACAAGGACCAGGGCCTGGTGGTGCTGGGCTTTCCCTGCAACCAGTTCGGCAAGCAGGAACCGGGCAACGAAGGGGCGATTTCCGAGTTCTGCGAGCTGAACTACGGCGTCAGCTTTCCGCTGTTCAAGAAGATCGACGTCAATGGCGCCGAGGCGCACCCGTTGTTCGTGCAACTAAAAAAACGCGCGCCGGGGGTGTTGGGTTCCCAGGGCATCAAATGGAACTTCACCAAGTTCCTGATCGGCAAGGACGGCGCGCTGGTCAAGCGTTTCGCCCCGGCCACCAAGCCCCAGGACCTGACCCGCGAGATCGAAGCCCTGCTCAAATGACCGACCTGTCCGCCGATTCGCTGAAACTCGACAGCCAGCTGTGCTTCAAGCTGTACGCCGCCTCGCGGGCCGTGGTGCGGGGCTACAAGCCGATGCTCGACCAGTTGGGGCTGACCTACCCGCAGTACCTGGTGATGCTGGTGCTCTGGGAATGGCAGGCCACGCCGCCCGAGCTGCCGACGGTCAAGGCGCTGGGGGAACGCCTGGCGCTGGATTCCGGGACCCTGACGCCCTTGCTCAAGCGCCTTGAACAGCTGCAACTGGTGCAGCGCCAGCGTTCGTCCCGCGACGAGCGCGAGGTGCACCTGAGCCTGAGCGCGGCCGGCCTGGCCTTGCGCGATCAGGTACCACCGCTCAAGGCGGCGCTGCTATGCGACAGCGGTGTCGACCTCGACAGCCTGAGCGAGTTGCGCAATGGCCTGGACCGGTTGCTGGCCCAGGTCAAAGCGCTGTCGTAGTCGGCACCCAGAGGTCCAGCAGGGCAATCAGCTCTTCACGGCGGAAGGGTTTGGCCAGGTAGTCGCTCATGCCCGCAGCCCGGCAGCGTTCGCGCTCTTCGGGCATGGCATTGGCGGTCAGGGCGACGATCGGCAGGTCCGGCCAGCGGCCGCTGCGGCGGATCTGCCGGCTGGCCTCGTAGCCATCCATCACCGGCATGTTGCAGTCCATCAGCACCAGGTCGAAATGCTGGTGCTCCAGCACGTCCAGGGCTTCGGCACCCTGGGAGGCGACCGTCACTTCGCAGCCAAGCTTGCTCAGCATGCCTTTGGCCACCAGTTGGTTCACCGGGTTGTCCTCCACCAGCAGAATGAAGGCGCGGCGCAAGGGCGCCAGGGTTTCCAGCTGGGTTTCGTTGATCACCGCGGTTTCAGCCAGCAGGGCCCGGCGCAGGGTCTGATACAAGGCATTGCGCGCCAATGGCCGCGCCTGTTGTTGCAACGGCGCCAGGGCACTGGCTTCTTCGCTGGGCAGGAAACTGCCGTAGGCGGTGACCAGCAGAATCGGTGCGCTGATGCTCGGACGCAGGCCGAACAGGCATTCCGGGCAGTCGGTGATCAGCAGGTCCGGCTTCTGCCCGAGCAGTGACTCATCGAGATCGCAGCGCCGATATTCCAGCCCCCAGAACGGCAACTGCACGCTCAACAGTTCGGCCAGGCCGCTGCCCTCGGAGGTAATGGCCAGGACCTGGCCGTGCAGCGGCGACGGTGGGCTGGCGGGTGAGTGGCAAGGCAGCGGCAGGTCGGCACAGAACTGGCTGCCAAAGCCCACCTCCGAACTGATGCTCAGGCGACCCTGCATGGCTTCACAGAGGTTGTAGGTCAGCGCCAGGCCCAGGCCGGTACCGCCGTATTGCCGAGTGATCCCGGCGCCGGCCTGGGTATAGGGCTGGAAGATCTTCACCTGGGCCTCGCGGGCGATGCCGATGCCGGTGTCGCAGACTTCGATCCTGACCCCGTCTTCGAACGTACGCAGGCGCACATCGACCCGGCCGAAGCGGGTGAACTTGAGGGCATTGGACAGCAGGTTGCTGACAATCTGCCGCACGCGCATAGGGTCGCCGAGCACCAGCGCCGGGAACTCCGGCTCGATCAGGCAGGCCAGTTCGACGCTTGGCGCCGCATTCTGCGACAGCAGGTTGGCGGTGTCTTCCACCAGCACCCCGAGATCGAAGGGGATGCGTTCCAGTTCCAGTTGGCCGGCGTCGAACTTGGACATGTCGAGAATATCGTTGAGCAGTTCCACCAGCACTTTGCCGGAGTCGTGGGCGATCGACAGTTGCTGGCGTTGTTCGGCGTTCAGCGGGCTGTCCAGCGACAGGGCGATCATGCCCAGCAGGCCGTTGAGCGGCGTGCGGATTTCATGGCTCATGTTGGCCAGGAAGGCGGCACGGGCCTGGGCCATGTCGAGGGCGGTGCTACGGGCGACTTCCAGCTCCTCGTTGGACTGGCTCAGCCGGTCGTTGATGGCCTTGAGCTCGGTGGTGCGTGCCGAGACGATGTTTTCCAGCTGGCCGAGGTAGTCGGTCAGGCGGTTTTCGGCATTGCGCCGTTGCTGGATCTCGGTGGCCATGTTGTCGAACTGCTGGTTGGCGACGGTGACCAGCACGCCGATCTCGTCCTGTTCGTGGCTGGGCGGGAAGTCCAGCCGGGCCTGGTCGGGGCTGCGCGGATCGCGGCCGCTGAGCTCGCGAATGACGCCGACCAGGGGTTTGGTCAGCATCACGTAGAACAGCGCCAGGAGCAGCCCGGTGAGGATCAGGCTGCGCACGAAACCATTGATCAGGGTGATTTCCGCGCGGCGCAGGAAGCGGCTGCCGAACGAGTAGGTGTCGACTTCCAGGTGCAGGACACCGAGGGATTCCGAGGGCAGGTGATCGAGGTACAGGCGGTCCTGGAACTCACGCTTGGCGCCGAACAGGAAGTCGCTGAGCATCCGGTAGCGGCTTTGCTGGGCCGGTCGGGTGACGTTGGCCAGCAGAGTGTCATTGTTGTCGATCAGCCGGGCGCGGATGATCGCCGGCGAGCGCAGCAGGCCGAGCGTCAGCTCCTGGGCGAGCTCGGAGTCGATGTTGTAGGCGATACGCGAGGCCGGATTGTGGCTGATTTCCAGGAGGGCGTTGATTTCCCGGTTGATGGAGGCATCTTCGCTGGCATAATCGATGCCGATTTGCAGCAGACTGAGCGCCGTCCCCAGGACAAACCCGACCAGCACAGTGAGCCTGGCTTGCTTGTAAGACAGGCGGTTGGTGAACTTGATGTCCATGGGGTGTTGAACCAATTTCCGTTTCCCTTCGCTGGGCAAGCATAGCTGATCATCAGTGTGTGCCGGCAGGGCCCGGCGCCGTTCGCTTGCGGTTGACCTGGCATGCGGAAGGTCGTTTTGTCTGTGGGCCACATCATTACTGGGAACCTGCCCGAGGAGAAGTCGTGGAATCTCGATTGAATGCTTTTCTTGAGCGCGCCGACGCGGTTCTGGCGCGTATCGAGCCGCTGTTGCCCGCGCCGCGACAAGCCATCGACTGGACCCAATGCCTGGCCGCGCGCTGGCAGCGTGAAGGCCGCAGCGGTTTCCTGCTGCCGCTGGAGGTCAGCCTGGACATGCGCTTGTCCGACCTGATCGGGGTCGACAACCAGCGCGACCAGCTGGGACGCAATACCCGGCAGTTTCTCGACGGCCTGCCGGCCAACCACGCCTTGCTGTGGGGCTCGCGCGGTACTGGCAAATCGTCGCTGGTCCGCGCGCTGCTGGCCGAGCATGCCCAGCACGGCCTGCGCCTGATCGAAATCGAGCGCGATCACCTGGCCGACCTGCCGCGGGTGGTGGAGCAACTGGTCAAGCTGCCGCAGCGTTTCGTGCTGTTCTGCGACGACCTGTCGTTCGAGTCGGGCGAGGGCGACTATCGGGTACTCAAGAGCGTGCTCGACGGCTCGCTGGAGCAGGCGCCGGACAACGTGCTGCTGTACGCCACGTCCAACCGCCGGCACCTGGTGCCGGAGAAGGAAAGCGACAACGAGAACTGGAAGCGCGTCGATGGCGAGCTGCACCCGAGCGAAGCGGTGGAAGACAAGATTGCCTTGTCGGACCGTTTCGGCCTGTGGCTGTCGTTCTATCCCTTCACCCAGGAGCATTACCTGAATGTGGTCGAACACTGGATCAGCGAGCTAGGGCGCAAGGCCGGCCTGCAATGGCAGCGGGACGAAGCCCTGGATATTCTCGCCGTGCGCTGGGCTACCGGCCGCGGCAATCGCAATGGTCGCTGCGCGTATCAGTTCGCGCGCTACTGGGTAGGTTTGAAGTTGTTGGAGCAAAAAGCATGATCGATCTGCAGAACACCGGCAAAGGCCTGGACGGCTATGCCTTGCTGTGTGCCCAGCTGGAATCGTTGCTGGCCGACGAGCGCGATTTCATTGCCAACGCCGCGCAGTTTTCGGCGTTTCTGTTCAACCAGCTGGACGATTTGAACTGGGCCGGTTTCTACCTCAATCGCAACGAGGAACTGGTGCTCGGGCCGTTCCAGGGCCAGATCGCCTGTGTGCGCATTCCCTTCGGTCGTGGCGTGTGCGGTGCGGCCGCGGCGAGCCTGCAGACCCAGCGGGTCGAGGATGTGCACGCGTTCCCCGGGCATATCGCCTGCGACAGCGCTTCCAACAGTGAGCTGGTGGTGCCCCTGGTCAAGGATGGGCGGCTGATCGGCGTGCTGGATCTGGACAGCCCGAAAATCGCCCGCTTCACCCTCGAGGATCAGGCCGGCATCGAGCGCCTGGCCGCGATCTTCCTGCGCCTGAGCGACTGCTGAGCCTGCGTCAGACCCTGAGCCCGGCCTTGCCCAGCAGGCCCTCGGGGTCTACCCCGTCGATCTGCTGCGGTTCCATGAAACGGTCGGCGTACTGCTGGTAGATCCTGGCCTGGATGAACAACTCGAACAGTTCAGGATCGATATGGGCATTGCGGCACATGCTCGCCATGATGCCCAGCGCTTCGCTCAGGGTCTTGCCCTTCTTGTAGGGGCGGTCCGCCGCCGTCAGGGCTTCGAAGATATCGGCGATGGCTATCATCCGCGCCGGCAGGCTCATCTGCTCCCGTTTCAGCTGCTTGGGATACCCGGTACCGTCCATTTTCTCGTGATGGCCGCCGGCGATCTCGGGGATGTTATTCAGGTGATCGGGGAAGGGCAGGTGGTTGAGCATCAGGATGGTCTGCACCATGTGGTGATTGATCACGTAGCGCTCTTCACGGGTCAGGGTGCCTTTGCCGATGCTCAGGTTGTACAGCTCGCCACGGTTGTACTTGTAGGGCGGCACATCGAGTTTGAAGCCCCAGGGATTGTCCGCCGGGATCAGCTCGGAAGGGTTGCGCTCGATCAGATGCTCGGGCTTGTCGGCCAGCAGCTGTTCGATGACCGGCAGGGGGACCGCCGGGGTGCGTTGCTGGCGACGGTTTTCTTCCCAGGACAGGCCCAGGCGGTCGTCCAGGGTGCGGCTCCAGGTGCGCCGGGCAATCCTGCCCAGCCGTTGCAGATCGGCCTCGGCCATGGCTTCGCTGCCGAGGTTGCAATGGGCGATAAACGCAAAGTCGTCGTCCAGTTCCGCCAGGCCGGCATCGCGGATCGCGCCTAGCGAAGCTTCATCGCCACCCTGGGCGCGAGCCTGCCAATAGTCGATCCAGAGATCGCGCTTGAGCACCTCGAACCGGGTGCGGATCTCGTGGATGCGGTCGTTCAGGGTTTCCAGCTTGGTGGCCTTGTCCACCACGTACTCGGGGGTCGTGACCTTGCCGCAATCGTGCAGCCAGGCCGCGATATGCAGCGCCTCCCACTCGTCCTCGGTGGGCTGGTAGGCGCTGAACGCCGGTTGCTGGCTGGCCGCGGCGGCCTGGGCCAGCATCAGGGTCAGCGCCGGCACCCGCTGGCAATGCCCACCGGTGTACGGGCTCTTGGCATCGATCGCCCCGGCCAGCAACTGGATGAAGGAGTCGAGCAACTGCTTTTGCCGGTTCTGCAGGCGCTGGCTGTCGATGCTGACCGCCGCGGCGCCGGAGACCGCCTGCAGGAAAGCGATGCGGTCCGGGCTCAGCTTTTCCAGGTCGTCTTCCTGCCCGCTGTCGGCCAACAGCAGGACAAGGATGCCGACGGTCTCGTTGTGACGATTGTGCAGGCGGATACCGATCAGATGGACGCTGGGGCAGTTCATGGCCAACAGTACGCTTTGCAGGTCGGCCGCCTGCTCGAATCCCAGGGTCGTGACCACGTTCTCGCTGTTCGTCAGTCGCTGCAGCCACACCGGACTGGCGTCGTGCTGGGCGTCCTGGCTGCGTATATCGAAGACCCGCAGGTCCTGGACATTGTCGGCGATGATCAGGCCGTGAGGTTCCAGGCTCATGCCTTCGTTTTCCCGCAGATAGATCAGCCCGGCCTGGGCCTGGCCGATCTTCATGGTTTCAAACAGCACCCGTTGCAGCAGCGGGTCGAAACGGGTTTCCGCGGAAAGGCTGGCGGTGATTTCAAAAAAGCTGGCCAGGGTTTCCTTCATGCGGGCCATCGACACGCTCAACTGGTCGACTTCCAGCACTGGCGAGCGGCGGGTCAGCGGGTAGTTGAAATCGAAACTGCGGATGGCGTCGGCTTCCTGCACCAGGGCGCGCAACGGCATGACCAGCACCCGCGAGGTCAGCCAGCCGAGCGGCAGGCACAGCAGCAGAATGCTCAGGGTGATCAGCGCGCCTTGCCAGCGCATGCGATAGGCGTCCGCCAGCAACTCGTCTTCGGGCACCAGCAGCGCCAGTTGCAGCCCCTGGGGCCCACCTTCCTGCAGATGACGGCTGGCAACTATCCACTGGCGATCCTTGAGCTGCAGATGATTGCCCTGGGCCTTGCCCTGCAGCAGCGCATCGAGGGCCGGGTTCAGGTCGTTGGCGCGGATCAGCCGGGCGCTCTGTTCTTCGACGATCAGGCGACGGCTGTCCGGATAAGCCACGGCGTTGCCATTGCCATCCACCAGGGCGATTTCGGTACTGGGCGTGACCCTATGCTTGGCCAGGGTGGCCGAGAGTTGTTCCAGGGTCAGGTCGGCGCCCATCACCGCGTTATTGCCGCTGCGACGGGCGAGGGTGGTGCCGACGTTGCGGGTGGAGAAAAAGACGTATGGCTCGGTGGTGATCTGGTCGGTGTCGTCCTTGGCGTTGGCAAACCAGTTGCGACTGCTCGGGTCGTAGGACTCCTGGGTATTGTCCCGGCGGCTGATGAGGGCGAGGCTGGCGTCGTAAAACAGCGACTGCGAATGCAGTTGCCCGGTGCCACGGTCGCGCTCGATGCTCCAGACTTCATAGGCCGCGGGTTCGGGGGCCTGGCGGGCTTGCTTCAAGGCCTGGCTGCGCAAGGGCCGGACCATGAAAAAATCGCCGTCGGCATAACCCACATAGAGGGAGGCCAGATCGGGGTTGTCCTTGAGCGATTGGCTGAAAGGCCCGAGCAGCGCCAGGCGTTGCCCGAGGTCGCTGGCCTGGGCGGCCGGATTGCCCACCAGCAGGCTGAGCAGATGGCGAATCGGTTCGTAGGTCGCTTTCAGGTCCAGCTGCACGTCCTGTTCGATGCGCTGGAACAGTTTTTCACTGCTGGAAAGGATGATGCGGGTGGTCTGCTGGTAATTGAAAACGCCCAGCACCACGCCGGTCAGCAGAAGCAGGCAGGTGAACATCACGCTGATATGCACATGGAGAGGAAATCGGCGTTTATCCAACGACAGCGTGCTCGGCATTGCAGCTCTCTCCAGGGGGCGCGTGATGCGCAACTCAACGTTTCAGCATAGTTAAGGCAGGTGCATTGTGCTCAGGGGCGGCGGCTCCGGGGACGTTGCGGGTTGCAGCCAGGCGGAGGCTCGCCATGAGGCTTTTGGGGCCGACTGACAGGATAGTGGCTTTTTGATATTTATCTGGCAACTGACTGCAACACAAGGCGCTGCGCTGCTTGTTGGGCTCAGGTCGTGGTCGCACTGTGTTGCTGATCGATCTGCCACAGCAGGGCCCGTTCGAGCTTGAGCATTGCCTGTTCCAGGGCGGTTCGGTGTTGCATCAGGGTTTGCCTGCCTGCTTCTTGCAGAACCGCCTGCTCAAGGGCTTCGCACTGCGCTTCAAGGTCTTTTGCCTGCACCATCAGGGCCGAGCCCTTGATCTTGTGGGCGAGCTCCGCCAGTGCCTGGGGCGGGGTCTCGCAGGGCAGGGCCATCAGTTGCTGGCGGTCCCGGTAGCTGCAATGCAGCAGTTCGGTAAGGATGCGCAGGGCGAACTGCGGTTTGCCGCGGGACAGGGTGCGCAGCGCCTTCAGGCTGAACACGCCATTCCAGGGCCGCGGTTGCAGGCCCTCCAGTTTGTGGCTGAGGCTCGCCAGGCCGACAGGCTTGAACAGGCAGTCATCGATGCCGGCCTGTTTGCACTGCTGTCTTTCTTCCGGCCGGGCGCTGGCGGTCACCCCCAATACCCGGCAGGCCGCGCGGGACTCCAGGCGTTCATGCTCGCGGATGGCGCGGATCAGCTTGTAGCCGTTCATGCCCGGCATGTTGCAATCGACGATGAGCAGGTCGAAGAACCCCTTGCACCAGAGCTCGAAACCTTGCTCGACGTCGTCGGCGGTGCGGCAGCGGTGCCCGAGGAAGCGCAGCTGTTCGCTCAGCAGCAGGCGGTCCGCCGAGTGGTCATCGATCACCAGTACGTTCAAGGCCCGGGTGGCACGGGCAATGAATGGCTCGACGATGGCCGCGGGTTCTCGCGCAGGCTGACAGGCCAGGGGCAACAGGACCCGGACTTCCGTGCCTATGCCCGGCTGGCTGGTCAGTTGCAGCCTGCCTTGCATGAGCTCGCAGAGGTGACGGCAAATGGTCAGGCCCAGCCCCGCGCCGTCAGGCCGGGAAAGGGTGCGAGCCTGGGCCTGGAAGAAGGGCTCGAACAGCCTGTGCTGATCCTGCTCGTCGATGCCGATGCCGCTGTCCGTCACTTGCAGCATCAGCCGCACCTGTTGCGGCTGCGTGGCCGCTTGCAGGTCGAGATGGATTTTGACCTGACCCTGTTCGGTGAACTTGATCGCGTTGTGCAGCAGGTTGCCCAGCACCTGTTTGAAACGCAGCGGGTCGAGCCGCACATCGACCGACTCGACGCTGGAGTGGAAGGTCGGCAGCAGCTTGAGGTGCTTCTCCCGGGCCTGGCTATCGAACTCCCTGACGATGGACTCGACAAGGACGCGCGGGTCGAGCCATTCGGGCCTCAGGGCCAGGCTGCCTGATTCGATGCGGGCGATATCGAGGGTATCGTCGACCAGGGCCTGCATCGCCCGGGCCGAGCGATAAGCCATTTCAATGACCGGACGATCCAGGGACTGGCTGTCGGAGCGCTGCAGCACCAGTTCCAGCGTACCGATCAGCGTATTCATGGGACTGCGCAGTTCGTGGCTGGTGCTGGCCAGGAAGGCGCTTTTCGCCTTGCTGGCCGCTTCGGCCTGTTGCCGGGCGGCCCTGAGGCTGTCGCTGAGCCGATGGCGTTCGCTGATATCGATCCAGCCACCGAGGATGCCCTGGATCTCACCGCTCGCATCCCGATAGGGCACAACCCAGTGCTGGACGGTCAGCTCCTGTCCATTCAGGCGCAGTGGCCGGTCACGCAGCAGCGGGCGGTCTTGCGCCATGACCCGCTGGTAGTCGGCGTGATATTCGCGAGCCTGCCCGGGATCGCCCATGGGGCCCTGCAACAGGGTTTTACCGATGAGCTCTTCAGGCCGAGCAGCGAAGCTCTCCAGGTAGCTGGCATTGCAGTTTTTCAGCAGGCCCTGGCGGTCGCGCACGTAAGTCGGATGCGGCATGCCGTCGACCCAGGCCTGTATGAACTCAAGCTGGTGCCTGAAGTCATGGGTGGCCTGTTGCTGCCGGGTCAGGCGCCGGTGCAGCCAGGCATTCCAGCCCAGGGACGCCAGCAGTGGCCCGCCGAGCCCCAGGCCAGCGAGCAGGAGCAGCCCGCGATGGTCGTTATCGGGGGGCGGGGCGGTGGTCGATTCGGCGCAAGGCGCCGTTTCGGTGCACGGGTGGGTGGAGGTTATTCCGGGCTCCCGTTGCCCGGCCTCGACCAGGCCCAAAAACAGTACCGCCGAGGCTGTCGTGGCCATTAGGGTTAAATAATAAAGAATGGGTTTGAACATCCTGTTTTTCACACCAGTTCGTGACGTTGTGCCAACTCAATAAGTTCCGCCATGGAAGTCGCGCGAAGTTTGTGCATGATTCTTTTTTTATAGGTACTGACGGTCTTGCCACTGAGAAATATGCTGTTAGCTATTTGCGTACTGGTGCTGCCCTTGGCAAAAAGTTGCAACACCATCAATTCCCGATCGCTGAGCAACATCAAGCGGCTCAGTTCGTTGTTTGCCGTTTCATCCTGACGTGGGGTTTGCAGGGCGTGACTGGGAAAGTAGTTGTAGCCGCACAGCACGGCTTTCATGGCGCTGAGCACTTCGCTCAGGTCCTCCTGTTTGCACACATAGCCGCAGGCCCCGGCCTGCATGCAGCGTGCGGCGAACAGCGCCGGCGACTGTGCCGTCAGCACCAGCACCCGCAACGACTTGTCCAGGGCGCCGAAACGCAACAGCAGCTCCAGCCCGTCGAGCTTGGGAATGCTGATATCGAGCACGATCAGGTCCGGCATGCTGTCGCGAACCATTTGCAGGGCATCGACACCGTTATCGGTTTCGCCGACGACTTTATAACCTTCATGTTCCAGCAACATGCGGATGGCCAGTCGGATAACGGGATGGTCGTCGATGATGAACACAGAACTCATGGTCAAACCCGTAGGAATAAATACAGGGCTGGACCTTAGCGCAGGCAGGACAGTGGATATATGCGGGTTAAGGCGGGGTTGGGGACAATAAGGCAGTTCTTACATGAAAGACGGTTTCGGATTACAGCGGTTTTTCAGTTGAAAGTAGGAATGAGTATCCAGCCATGTAAAAGGTAAGAAGATGTTGGAGCTTTAGTGCACTTTTTCGCAGGGCAATAAAGGGGAGGAGGGAAGGGCATTGGGCAAGGCTGCCCCCCGTTCATGGGGGGCAGCCGATTACGGAGCGCTTGCCTCAGGGCGCTTTCTGATCGATGCCGGCCTGCAGCAGCTGGCTGTCGCTATGACCGCCGACGCGCAGCGGCCCCAGGTTGAACGCCTGATCCTTCTGGGTGGCCTCGTCCTGCTTGCGGGTCAGCTCATCCTTGGCGCCGAGGGCCAGGTTGACCGGCGACTTCGACAGATTGAGCCCGACATCGGCACGGTAATCCGTACCGGCCAACGCCGTGGTGCTGACGGTCGAGCCGCCGAGGTCGACCTTGCCCTCGCTGGCGCCGATCCGCGCGCCGCTCAGGCGGGTCTCGCCCGACACCTGCAGGTTGACGCCGCGGGTACCGCTGATGCCTGAAGCCTCTGCCACGCTGTCCTTGCTCTGACGGCTGACATTCAGGTTCAGGGTCGGCGTGTAGGAGGTGTTGCCGCTCTTGTCGCCGAACAGCACGCCTTCCGCGGTGTTGGTCAGCTTGCTGCCAGCGCCGGTTTTCTCGCTGACGGCGTAGCTGTCGCTGGTTTTCGGCCAGACCCGTTCCTTGAGGCTGGAGAAGCGATCACCCAAGGCTTCGGTCTTGTCGGCGAGGTAGCCCTTGGCCTTGTCCACGCCGCGACCGAAGGCGCCCTTGGGTTCCGGGTTGACGTCGTAGCTGCCGCTGCGGGTGAATTTCTCGCCCAGGCGCTCCTTGGCGATTTCGGCCTTGTTCACCAGGTTGTCCTTGGCCGCGACCAGGCGCTCGGTGCCTTTGTCGACGACGTTTTCCAGCTTCTCGCGGTGCTTGTCGAAACCGCCTTCGGCCTTGGCCTGCAGCTTGTCCTTGAGCGGGCCGGTCTGCTTGGTCAGCTTGTCGACCACGCCAGGCTGGTTCTTCTCGGCGTCCAGGCGGGCGTCGAGGTTGACGGTGGTGCTGCTGAGCTGGTCCTTGCGGCTCTCTACCTTGAGATCGCCACCGATCCGTCCGTCCACCTGATTGGCGTCGATGCGCGCACCCGCCAGATGGGTATCGCCGCTGCTGTTGAGCGTCACCTGGTCGGCCTTGATCAGGCTGTTGTGCTGGGTGTTGCTGTGCACCTGCGCGACATCGATCTTGGCCCGGGCGTGGATACCGCGATCGGTTTTCGGCGAGTCGTGTTCGCCGGCGTCGGCCCGAGTGGTCTTGCCGCCGTTGCCGCCGGCGCCCAGGGTCAGGCCCCAGTTGTTGTGGGCCTGGGTGGACTGCGCCGACTCCTGGTAGATCCCGCCCTTGTCGGCGCTGAGGATGACGCTTTTGCCCTCGACCTGGGTGCCCTGCAAGTGCAGCGCGGTGTTGCTGTCGGAGCCGCTGGCGAGTGTTACCTGGCCATTGCTGTGCAGTTGCCCGCCGGTCTGCTTCTGGTCCTGCTCCGAGACCCGGCCGATGTTGAAGTTGGCGCTCAGGTTGGCGCTCTTGCCGCTGCTCTGCTCGCTGCTGGTCTTGCTGGCGCCGGCGGTCAGGCCGCCGCCGAGGTTGCTGCCCTGGCTGTTGTGGGTGTCCACCGCGGCCTGCAGGTCGAGCTTGCCGCCGGCGCTCAGGTTGATGTCGCCGGTCTTGGCGTCTTTGCTGCCGATGGTGGTGCCCTGGAGGGTCAGGTCGCCGCCGCTGGACAGTTCGACCGGGCCCTTGCCCTGGATGGTCGCGACGTGCGCCTGGCTGTCCTGTTGATCCAGGCGCTTGTGGTCCAGCTGCAGGCCGGCGCCGAGGTTGAGGTTATTGCCATTGGCGCCCGGGGCGCTGCCGACGGTGAGCGAGGCATCGCCGCGCAGGCTGGAGTCGCTGCTGTTCTGGCGGTCATTGACCTGGTTCAGTGCCAGTTCGCCGCCAGCGTGCAGCTTGACGCCAGCGTCGCGGCCATCGAACTCGCTGCCCTCGTACTGGCCGTCGCCGCTCAGCGCGATGTCCACGCCCTGTTTGCCGACATAGCTACCGACCACCGCCTTGCTGCTGTCGCTGCGCTTGTCGCTGCTGCCGCCGGCGCCGCTGCCACGCAGGTTCAGGTCCTCACCGGTGGTGGTGTAGACCCGTACGCCAGCCTTGGCGTCCAGCGCCTGCTCGCTGCTGCTGTGGGTATCGCTGGCGGCCTTGGCCACCTGGCTGCCGGCCTCGATCTTCAGCGCGCCTTGGGTGGCCTCGTAGCGGCTGCCTTCATCCTGCAACTGGCCGGCTACCTTGACCTCCACCTGGCCGCCCTTGAACTGGCTGACCACGGCGGTGCTGCCTTGCTCGGTGCGCTGTTTGTTCTGGTGGCCGACTTCCACGTCCAGGCCGACGTTGGGTTGTTCCAGGGCATCGAGCAGGCCCGGCTGATGGAACTTGCGCTGGGCCACGCCTTCGATGGCTTTTTCCACCGGACGGGTCAGGCCCTTGTATTCGACGTTGGCGCCGACATCGGCGGTCCAGGTGTTTTCCTTGTGGCTGGTGGACTCGGTGTTGTGCGCCGCGCGGTTGTCGACCTGTTCGGCGTTCACCTGCAACTTGCCGTCGGCCTTGACCTGGGCGCCCTCGGTCACCAGGGTGTTGCCGGCCTTGATGGTCAGGTTGCCGCTGGCGGCGATGCCGGTGGTGTTGGCGGTGCTGGTGTCGCGGGTGTCCTGGGTGCTGCTGTGGGCGAACTCCACACCGTTGCCCGCGCGGTCCAGGCCGCCGGTGTAGTAGAAACCGCCGCCGGTGGTGCGGGTGTCGGTGCTGCTGCTCTTTTGGTCGTGATCGGCCAGCAACTCGACCTGCTTGCCGCTGAGACTGGCGTCGCCGTGGGTGGCTTTCAGGTCACTGCCCTTGATGCTCAGGTCGCCGCCCGCAGCGACTTCCAGGCTGCCGCCGCTGAGGCTCGAACCCTGTTGTTGGGTGTCGTTGGTCTTGACCGTTTTCTGCTGGTCTTCGTAACGCACGCCGGCGCGGTATTGCCGGGTGCCTGGGGCATTTTCCTTGGCATAGGCGTCGAAGCCACGGGTGTGGGTCGTTTTTTCGCTCTGCGTAGTGTCCTGCGCCGAGTCGATCTTGATGTCGCCGTCAGCCTTGGCTTCGAGCTTGCCGGTCGCGGTCACTTGCGCGCCGCTGAGGGCGATGTCCTTGGCGCTTTTGAGCTCGAGGTTGCTGTCCGAGCGCAGGTCGCTGGTGACCGTGGTGCTGTCCTTGCGGTTCTGCCGGCTTTCGTCCTTGGTGATGCCGAAGAACTTGCTGTCCTTGCTGTAGCTGTTGTCGTGGGAGCGGTCCTGCACGCCGTCGATGGTCAGCGAGCCTTTTTCGCTGATCACGCTGGCCTGCTTGCCGCCACGGGCCTGGCTGCCGCTGATGCGGACTTCGTCGGCCTTGACGATCAGGTCGCCCTTGGCGTTGACCTTGCTGCCTTTGTTCAGGGTCTTGCCCTTGTCGCCGTCGCCGTTCTTGCCGAAGAAGCTGCCGCCGACCAGGTCGCCGGAGTAGGACTTGTCGCTGTTGCTCTGGGTGCGGCTGGCGCTAGTGATGTCCACCTGGCGCCCGGTCAGCTGGATATTGTTGCTGGCCAGTTCGGCGCCCTGCAGTTGCAGCTGCTGGCTGCTGGTCAGGTGCAGGTCGTTGCCGGCCTCCAGCTGGCTGGTGATGCTGCGTTGCTCGCTGCTGGACTTGTCCCAGTCGGCTTTCCACAGGTGTTTGCGGTGGTGGCCCTGGTCGCGTTGTTCGTGGGTTTCGGTGGCGGCGGTCAGGCGCAGGTCGGCGCCGCTCTCGACCTTCAGGTTGTTGCCGGCCTTGACCTGGCTGGCCTTGAGCTCGGTGTTGGCGCGGGCTTTGAGCTCGGCATCGCGGCTGGCGGTCAGCCGGTTGCCGTGCTGACGGCTGTCGCTGTCGGTCAGGGTCCGGTCGTAGGTTTCCCAGGTGATGCCGATGGTGCTGTTGCTCCACTGCTCGCGCTTTTCCTGGAGCTTGCGGCTTTCGATGGCGCTCAGGGTCAGGTTGCGCCCGGCGTCGAGCTTGATGTCGCGGGCGCTGACATCGGTGGCGGCGAGGCTCAGGTCCTGGCCGCTGCGCAACTGCACGTCGCCCTGGTCGCTGTGCACGCCGGCTCGGATGGCGTCGAGGCTGTCAGGCTTGGCCTGGCCGCTGATGTGCAGGTCGCCGGCGGAGGCGATATCCACACCGTCGCGACCTTTGACCTGCACCGCGCCGACACGCACGCCGGCGCCTTCGGCGGTGCTGACAATGTTGATGCGTCCGGCCTGCATGGCGCCGAACAGGCTGGCGTCGATGCGCTGCTCCTTGGTGTTACCGGCCGGGTCGGTGCTGAGTACCTTGCCGCTGGCCGCGTCCACGCGGTTGCGCCCGACGGTGAGGTTGAGCTGGTTGCCGGCAGTGAGGGCACCCTGGCTGTCGATGCGCGGGGCGATCAGGTTGATGCTGCCCTTGTCGTTGCTCAGGCCTTTGCCCTCGACCGTCAACTGGCCCTTGGCGTCACGGGTGCTCAGGGCTTGCAGCTTGCCGTCGTTGAGCTCGGGGCGACCGACCAGCAGGCTGGCGTTCGGCGTATTGATGAAGCTGCCGCCGTTGACCGAGATGCCGTTGGGGTTGGCCAACACATAGTCGGCGGCGCGGCCGAAGATTTCCTGGGGGCCGTTGAGCGCCGAGGCGTTGCGGCTGATCACCTCGTTGAGAATCACGCTGGCGTCCTGGCCGTGGAACTGCGGGTTGGCGGCCAATTGCCCGGCCAGTTGCGAGGCTCCGGATTGCAGGGCGTTGTTCAGCACCACGCCTTGGCGATCGACGTTGTAATCGAGGAACTGGTTATGGGAGAGCCCGGCGCCGTTGGGCGCGACGATGTTGACGATAGGCACGCCGTTCTGGTTTTGCAGCTGTGGGATACCGCCCGGGCCTTCGACCACGGTGATGCCGCCGGCCAGCGCCTGCGGCAGGTGGGAGACCAGAAGCAGGCTGGCGATGGCCAGGCGCAGTTTGCCCCTGGGGGACAGGTGAAACACAGATGTGTTGTCGGGCATAAGAAGCTCTCTATGTGTGGGCCGAGTGGCAATGCGCGTTGTTCGTTGCAACGCTGCTGTGGTGTTCAGGCTCGGCTGTTTTCTTCAGGCTGGTGCACGGTTCGCGGGACCTCAGATCTGCACACTCAGGCGGGTCAGCCAGGTGGGCGATTCATGGTGAAAGCGTTGGGGTGTTTCCAGGCTGTGCTGGTAGTCGACATCGACTTGCAGGTTCTTCCAGCTCAGGTTCAGGCCGATGCTGGCGCCGCTCAGGCGCTCGCTGCTGGCTCCCTCTTGCGCCTTGATCCGGCCATGGTCGAAGGCCAGGCGCGGGGTCAGCTTGACGGGCAGATCGTTCTGCAACGGCAGGCGCAGGGTGTTGCGCCAGATCCCGCCGATGGCGCCCGAGGCGCTGTTCTCGCGATAGCCGCGCACGGCGGAGTCATCGGTGCCCAGCAGTTGTTCGATGGCCGGCAGCGGGTCGGGGCTGTACTGCAGCGACAACTGGCTCTGCCACTGCCAGGGCTGGCTGCCGAAGCGGCCATTGCGCCATTGGCTGAGGCTGGCGCGGTACTTGTGGAACTGCGCCTGCGGCAGGTTTTTCTGCACCTGTTGCGAGTCGCGGTCGGCGCCGAACCAGGTCAGGCCCTGGGCGTAGTTGACGTCCAGGTTCCACACCGCGCTGTTGAGCCAGAACAGGTTGAGCCCGGCTTCGGCCACGGTCAGGGTCGGGCTCTGGATGCCCAGGCGGGCTTTTTGCAGGTAGCTGTCGACGTCCTTGTGGGCCAGTTGCAGGTTGGCGCTCAACTGGTGGCCCTGGTCGCGCCACAGCACGCGGTCGGCGCGCAGGCTGAGCAGGTCGGTGCGCCCGCTGTTGTAGAAGGTCACGCTGCTGAGCTTGAACGGCGCCCGGTACTCGGCATGGCTGGCGAACAGGCTGTAGGTCCAGTAGCCGTAGGGGATCGAGTAGAAGACGCTGGTGCTGCGGCTGTAGCGCGGGCCGTGGTTGAGGGTGTCGCTGAAGTTCAGGTTGAGCGCGTCGTTGAGTTGCAGCGGGCTGTCGAGGCTCAGGTTGATGGCGTTGCGGTCGCGCCCGGTGCTGGCGCTGCCGAGGTTATCCACACCCAGCCCCAGGGCCCAGCGCGAGGCGCCGCTGCTGCGCGGGCGCAGGATGATCCGCGAGGCGCCGGGCTGGCTGCCGGGGGCGATATCGGCAGTCAGGTCCAGGGAGCGCAGGCGATTGAGCTGGTCCAGGCCCTGTTCCAGGTCGCGCAGGTTCAGCGGTTCGCCGAGCATGCCGGGAAAGGCCCCGGCCAGCGAAACCGGCAGGCTCTGATCGGCCAGTTCGACGGCCTCGACATAACCTTCGTCGACCACGATATCCAGCGAATGGCCGGCGGCGGGAGCGCTGCTCAGGTAAGGGCGGCTGGCGATGTAGCCGGCCTCGACATAGATCCGGGTGATCTGCGCCAGCAGGCGGTTGATCCCGTTCACCCCCATGCAGGGTGCGATATAGGGTTCGAGCTGGCGGTTCAGCCGGTCTTTCTTGAACAGCGTGACGCCGGCGATCCGCGTGCCGCTCAGGGCCCAGCAGTGTTCATCCTCGCCGCCCTGGGCGGTTTCGGCGGGGGTCACCGCCGGGGTCCCGAAGCTGCCGCGCTGCAACTGGCGCTGGCGCTGTTCCAGTTGCAGTTGTTGCAGGTCGCGCTGTTGCTGTTGCTGCAGGCGCAGGGCTTCCTGACCCGGTTGCGGCATATCGGCGGCCACCACCGGCAGGGACCCGGCCAGCAGCGAGAGCAGCAACCAGCGGCGCAGGCCGGTGTGACAGCTTGGGTGACTTGAGGACGTATAGGGCACTCGACATCCTTAATAGTGAAAAACGGACGAGGAAGTGCGGGAACAACTTATCGACACGGATTCATTCCGTGTACTCACTTCCATTTTGACGCTTGAGTCCTGGGCGTGCTCTTTGTTACAGCGAGGGGTGAAATTATTTTGAAAATATCTACTGAACTAACAGGTTGGCTGGAGTTTGAATGAGAGTACTTAGTTTGCTTGCTATTTGTTTTGCTGCCGATCATCCGGCCTAGGGTCATGAAAGGGGAACGAGCTGTCGAAGAGCGAAATTAATCTTCGTTAGCTCATTAGGGGTCGAGACTAGCGGAAACGATAAAGTCGATTTGTACGGAATTTGTAATCGCACGGAACCCCGCAGGGCCCTTGTATTGCAAGGGTTTCGGCCTGAGGGAGGGGCAGATGTATCGAAAGGTAAAGGTAGGATGTTTGGTTGTATCGTTAACGGTCTGTTTAATTCAGGCTAGTTGGGTTGATTGTTCAGCTACATATGTCGGTCGATATCGCTAGTTATAGAGCAAGTGCTCTAGGTGCCGAAGGCTGTCTGGAATAGTACCTAGCGGATGATATCTGGCGAACTGGGTGGAAGTGAGCGGCACTGTCGAGCCGTGTGAAACAGGCAGGTGATCAAAGTTGAAGTAACGACCGAATCAGGATATTGCCTGATAAGGGACTAGGGGAATCCCTTAGTTGCCGGCTCACGAAAAACCGCTCGAACGGCCACCTCGATAACACGAGGCGGCCGTTCAACGGCGGGTCATTGCGGGCTGGAACGCCCGGTCATTTCCCGGGCCATCTCGCTGGCGTAGCTGTCGGTCATGCCGGCGATGAAGTCGATCATGCGCAGGAAGGAGGCGTGCAGCGAGCCGTTCGGATCCGGCGCGTTATTGCCCAGCAGGTCGAGAATCCGCCGGTTCTTGAATGACGGAGTGCGTCCGCCATGCTGTTCCAGCGCGGCGCCGCAGAACGAGTTGAGGAGGATTTCCAGGGTGGTGTAGGCACCGATCTCGTGCAGGGTCTTGCGCTTGTCCTGGAAGATCTTCTTGCGTGCGATGTCCTTGGCGTTGAGCACGCAACGCTTGGCCGGGCCGTGCATGTGCTCCACCAGGTCGCCAGGCAGGGTGCCGCTGAGCAAGGCGTCCTGTTGTTCGACGAAGGCCCGGGCGGCGGCGTTGGTCAGGTGCTCGATGGCCTTGCCGCGCAGGATCGCCAGCTTGCGCCGGCGCGAGTCCCGCGGGCCGAGCTGGCGATAGGTTTCCGGCAGGTCGTCGCCTACCAGCCCGAGCAGCAGCGACTCGACTTCGGCATAGTCGAGCAGCTCCATTTCCAGCCCGTCCTCGAGGTCGATCAGGGCGTAGCAGATGTCATCGGCGGCTTCCATCAGGTACACCAGCGGATGGCGGGCCCAGCGTTGTTCCTCGAGTTGCGGCAGGCCGAGCTTGTTGGCGATCTGTTCGAGCAACGGCAGTTCGCTCTGGTAGCAGCCGAACTTGTGCTTCTTGTAGCCCAGGGAATCGGCATGGCGCGCGGTCCAGGGGTACTTCAGGTAGGTGCCGAGGGTGGCGTAGGTTAGCCGCGTGCCGCCGTCGAACTGGTGGTATTCCAGCTGGGTCAGCACCCGGAAACCCTGGGCATTGCCTTCGAAGTTGAGGAAGTCATTGCTCTCGTTTTCGCTCATGGCGTCCAGCCAGCCGCGCCCGGCGGCCTGCTGGAACCAGTGCCGGATCGCGTCTTCGCCGGAGTGGCCGAACGGCGGGTTGCCGATGTCGTGGGCCAGGCAGGCCGATTGCACCACCATCCCCAGGTCGCTGGGTTCGCACCAATCGGGCAGGGCGTCGCGAATGGTCTCGCCGACCCGCATGCCCAGGGAGCGACCGACACAGCTGACTTCCAGGGAGTGGGTCAGGCGTGTGTGGATATGGTCGTTGCTGGACACCGGGTGCACCTGGGTCTTGCGGCCCAGGCGGCGGAAGGCTCCGGAGAAGATGATGCGGTCATGGTCCTTGTGGAAGGGACTGCGGCCCAGCTCTTCAGAGCTGTGCAGCGGTTTTCCAAGGCGTTCGCGGGTAAGCAGGGTATGCCAATCCAAGGCGGGGTCTCTCCGTCGAATGACTGATGAGCTAGCTTCCCGGTTCGCGCCAAAGCCTGCAAGTGGAACTAAAGCCCCGCGGCATCGATATCGATCAGCAGCAGGCGCTGGCCATTGTCGAAGAACTGCCCGGCAGTCAGGCAGTACTGGTTGCTGGTGGCATCGCGGTAGGTGTTGGACAGGGTCAGCCGCCGCTCGTCCCAGCCTTCGGCCAGCAGGTGGTAGAAGTACGGACGCCACGACCAGTTGTGGCCGACGTAGCTGTGGTCGGCCTGCCAGCGGTTGTGGCGCCATTCCAGGTTCGGCGTCAGCTGGGTGCCGTGGCGATCGCATTGATAGAAGCGCAGCAGCCAGGGAAAGGCATCCAGCTGGGGCAACCGCTCGATCGGGGCCCGGGCCTGGGCCCAATCCTGCAGCAGGGTCATCAGTTCCGCGAGTTGCTGGCGCATCTGCATCAGGCGTCCGCGCTCGGCCAGTTTCTGCTGTACATAGCGCTGGCGCACCCGGGCAAAAGGCGCGACGAAAGCATCGCTGGCGAAGAACGCCTGCTCGGCCCGGGCAAACAGGAAACCCTGGACATACCGCGAGCCGCATTCCAGGGCGAAGTTGAGTTCGGTTTCGCTCTCGACCCCTTCGGCGATGATCCAGCAGCCGGTTTTCTCGGCCATCTGCGCCAGGGCCTTGACCACGTCGCTGCTGGGCCCGCCACGGGCCGCGGCCTGGAACAGGCGCATGTCGAGCTTGAGAATGTCCGGTTGCAGGGCCAGCACCCGGTCGAGCTGCGAGTAGCCGGCGCCGAAGTCGTCGATGGCGATCCGCGCGCCGGCTTCGCGGTAGCGCGCCACCACTTCGCTCAGGCGCTGGCTGTTGCCACCCAGCTCGGTGATTTCGAAGACCACGCGCCGCGGATCGACACCCTGTTGCTGCAATTGCCTGAGGCTTGGCAAGGGCTGGCCGGCGCGCAGGCGGCTGATCCAGCGGGGCGAGATATTGATGCTCAGGAACCAGTCCGGGGGCGCTTCATGCAGGCGGCTCAGGGCGTCGGCGCGAATCAGCCGGTCGAGCCGCCGCAGGGCGGTCGAGGAGGTCCGGGGATCGCTGAACAATGGGCCGACCGACAACAACTGACCGTTCGATTGACGCAGGCGGCCCAGGGCTTCGACACCGGCAATGCGGCCAGTGGCGGTGTCGATGAAGGGTTGAAAGCAGGCAAGCGGTTGCCCGTCGATCACGGGGCCTCCTTGATTGATCTTGTTGATCTTGGCGCTGCGCCGATGCAACAGGCAGGCACAACCCGACCTCTTGCGAGAGAGGTCGGGGCGCAGCTATTGCGGCAATGATTGCAAGAATGCAGCCAGATAGCGCCGGCTCAATGCTTGCTCGAAGAACCTTGCATGATCAGTTTGATCAGCGGCAACAGGCCGGCGCTGAGCCGCACCAGCCGGGTGAAGTTTCTGACGCTGCCGCTCTTGGCGCCTTTGCCGGTGAGAAACCCCAACAGGGTCACGGCGGCCACGCCCCACAACGGCGCGTGCTTGATGCCGAAGCCCTGTTGCCAGCTCTGGCCAAGGCCACGGACCCGCTGCAAGGGTTGCAGCAACTGCTGGGATTCGTGGCGGATTTCCTGGCGATGCATTTCCATGCGCAGGCGGATCAGCGCCTTGCGCATCTCGCGCCGGGAATTGGTTTGCGGGATGTCGGGCAGGCTCATGGCAGCAGGCGCTCCCTGTCGTTGGCCAGCTCTTCAAGGGTGGCATGAAAGGGCGAGGACTCGTCGAAAATCGCCGCCTTCAGGCGCATGGCGCAGAACAGCGCAGCCAGCGTATAGAAGACGCACAGCCCGATGATGGCGGGCAGGCGATAGGTGTCCCAGAACAGGATCAGCACCAGCGCCGACAGGCCTATCAACAGCAGCAGGGCGAACACCAGGGCCAGCCCGGCGAACAGCAGCAGGCTGACGGTTCTGGCCTTCTGTTCCTGCAACTCGATGCCGAACAGTTCGACGTGGCTGTGCAACAAACCCAGGAAAGCCGCGCCCAGGCGCCGCGTTGAAGAGCCTTGACCCGCGGTGGAGCCGGATTCATCGATAGCCATATCAGCGCCGGGTCGCCAGCAGGCCGATCAGAAAGCCCACGCCCGCCGCGATGCCCACTGCTTGCCAGGGGTTGCTCTGCACATAGTCTTCGGTGGCGGTGACCGCCGCCTGGCCGCGTTCGCGCAGCGATTGCTCGGTCAGTTGCAGGGTCTCGCGGGCGCGCAGCAGGCTGTCGTGAATCTGCGTGCGCAATTCGTCCGCCTGGTCGCCGGCCAGGGTGGCGGTGTGTTCCAGCAGACGTTCCGTGTCACTGACCAGTGCCTGAAAGTCCGCCATCAGTGTTTCTTGAGCTGTCTTGGTGGTTTTGCTGGCCATGATTATCTCCGTAGTGGCGTTCTGAAGGGTTCGAGTATGAGGCTTGCGCGAAGGTTCAGTGCAATTGTCTGGTACAGCTTTTGCTTTGTCCTGGTGCGTAAACACGGGTGGTTGCGCCGAAAGCGCGCAGGATGCGGTGCATGGCAGCTAAAACCTTACCCTAAAAAATCAACACTTATGGAAACACCCCGAGCGATACACCCCTCTCGAAAAAGCGTCGCGCCAAAATGGGTCGTAATACGTAGGTCGACAGGACCTTTGGTGCCAAGTTGGTGCAAAAAACCTTCGAGCGGCTCGCGGCTTTTTCCTGAATATCAGGTCTGCCCATTCCATGGAAAATCTGCAAAGCGCTGTGGACACTCTGGTCCATGGTTCCAATACCCTGTTCATCCTCATCGGCGCGGTCATGGTCCTGGCCATGCATGCCGGCTTCGCCTTTCTCGAGGTGGGCACGGTGCGCCAGAAAAACCAGGTCAACGCCTTGTCGAAGATTCTCAGCGACTTCGCGGTCTCGACCCTGGCCTATTTCTTTATAGGCTATTGGATCTCCTACGGCGTCAGCTTCCTGCAGCCGGCGGCGGTGATCAGTGCCGATCACGGCTACGGGCTGGTGAAGTTCTTCTTCCTGCTGACGTTCGCCGCGGCCATCCCGGCGATCATTTCCGGCGGTATCGCCGAGCGTGCGCGGTTCGTCCCGCAGCTCTGCGCCACGGCGTTGATCGTGGCCTTTATCTATCCCTTCTTCGAAGGCCTGGTGTGGAACGGCAACTACGGCCTGCAAGCCTGGCTGCAGGAGCACTTCGGCGCGGGCTTCCATGATTTCGCCGGTTCCGTGGTGGTGCATGCCATGGGCGGCTGGCTGGCGCTGGCCGCGGTGCTGTTGCTCGGGCCGCGCAACGGGCGCTACCGCGACGGCAAGCTGGTGGCGTTCGCGCCGTCGAGCATTCCGTTCCTGGCCTTGGGCTCGTGGATCCTGATTGTCGGCTGGTTCGGCTTCAACGTGATGAGCGCGCAGACCCTGCAAGCGGTCAGCGGCCTGGTGGCGGTGAACTCGCTGATGGCCATGGTTGGCGGCACAGTGGCGGCGCTGATCGTCGGGCGCAACGACCCGGGCTTCCTGCACAACGGCCCGCTGGCCGGGCTGGTGGCGATCTGCGCCGGCTCCGACCTGATGCATCCGGTGGGCGCGCTGATCACCGGGGCGATTGCCGGCGCGTTGTTCGTCTGGTGCTTTATCGCCACCCAGACGCGCTGGAAGATCGACGATGTGCTGGGTGTCTGGCCGCTGCACGGTTTGTGTGGCGTATGGGGCGGTATCGCCTGCGGCATCTTCGGCCAGAGCGCCCTGGGCGGGCTGGGCGGTGTCAGCCTGATCAGCCAGTTGATCGGTACCGGCCTGGGCGTGCTGGTGGCGCTGGTCGGCGGCTTCCTGGTGTATGGCGCGATCAAGGTGCTCTGCGGCCTGCGCCTGACCCAGGAGCAGGAGTATTACGGCGCCGACCTGTCGCTGCACAAGATCGGCGCGGTCAGCCAGGACTGAGGCCTAACGGCCCTGGCCGGGGTCCCCGGCCAGAGTCGCCTGCCTCTGATCATTGGCCGCCGAGCAGGCGCGCCTCCGACGCTTCGATGGCCGCCAGCGGGCCGGACATCAACACCGTATCGCCGGCTTGCAGCAGGGTGCTGGCGGCCAGCTCCAGGTCGTGGCCATCGCGCTGCACGCCTTACACATCCACGCCCAACTGTTCCAGTGCCAGCTCGCCCAGGGCCAGGTCGCAGGCGTGGGCCGCGCTGCCGAGATTGACCGCATGCATCAGCACCCGCGGCTGGCCACGATTGTCCAGCAGGTCGGTCTGCGCGCCATGGTAGAAACCATGCAGCAGGCGATAGCGGTTGTGACGGACTTCATCGACCTTGGCCTGTACCTGGTGTTCCGGCAGCCCGAGCATCACCAGCGCATGGGACGCCAGCATCAGGCTCGACTCCAGCAGTTCCGGCACCACTTCGCTGGCGCCGGCGGCTTTCAGCTCGACCAGTTGGCTGTCATCCCGGGTGCGTACCAGGATCGGCACTTCGCTGTTGATCCGGCGCGCGCTTTTCAGCACGTTCAGGGCGATATCGGTCTTGTCCACGGCAATCACCAGCAGCCGCGCGCGTTCGAGGCCGACCGCGACCAGCAGCTCGGCGCGGCGGGAGTCGCCGTAATGCACGCAGCTTTCGCCGGCCGCGGCTTCCTGGACCCGCACCGGGTCGTCGTCCAGGGCAATGAAACGCTGCTGTTCGCGGCGCAGGAAGCGGCCGATCGACTGGCCGACACGGCCATATCCACAGATCACCACGTGCGCCTGCAATCCGGCGTTGAGGGCGCTGATTTCTTCCAGGTGGGCCTCCTGGTTCGGCTTGCGGTGCAGGCGCGCGGCAATCCCCGGGGCGGCGCGCAGCAGCAAGGGGGTCAGCAGCATCGAACAGAAGGTCGCGGCCAGCAGCAGGCCGCTCAGCTCGGCCGGCATCAACTGGCTTTGCTGCATCTGCGCCATCAGCGCAAAACAGAACTCGCCACCCTGGGCCAGGGCCAGGCCACTGCGCCAGGCCGTCTCGCCGTCGCTGCCGCGCAGCTTGAGCAACAGCGCTACCACGGTGCCCTTGATCAGCATCAGGGTCAGGGTCAGGCCGAGGATCAACAGGGCATGGCTGGCGAACAGTTGCAGGTCGATCAGCATGCCGATGCTGACGAAAAACAGCCCCAGCAGAATGTCGCGGAACGGCCGGATATCGGCCTCGATCTGGTGCCGGTAACGGCTTTCCCCCAGCAGCATGCCGGCAAGGAACGCCCCAAGGGCAGGGGACAGGCCGAGCAGGTGGGTCAGCCAGGCGGTCAGCAGGACGATGACCAGGGCCAGCAGCACGAACAGCTCGGCGGAATGGGAGGCGGCCACCTCGTGGAACAGCCGTGGCAGCAGCCAGCGGCTGGCCAGCGCCAGGCCGATGAACAGCAGGGCGGTCTTGCCCAGGGTCAGGGGCAGGGCCCAGTACCAGGCCTGTTCGGTGTTGCCGGCGAATACCGGCACCAGGGTCAGCAACAGCACGGCCACCACGTCCTGGAACAACAACACGCCGATCGCATTCTGCCCGTGGCTGCTGAAGATTTCCCCGAGGCTGCCCAGCTCCTTGCTGACGATGGCGGTGGAGGACAATGCCAGGCCCGCGCCGAGCAGCAGGGCCGGGATCAGCGGCCCGCCCGCGAGGATCAGCAGGCCGCCGAGGACGGCGCCGCTGCACAGCACTTGCAAGCTGCCCAGGCCGAAGACCACCCGGCGCAGGGCCAGCATCTTCGATACGGAAAACTCCAGCCCCAGGGAAAACAGCAGGAACACCACCCCCAACTCCGCCAGGTCAGGCAGGTTTTCGTTGTCGTTGACCCAGCCGAAGGCGGTCGGCCCCACCAGCAGGCCCACGCACAGGTAGCCCAGCACGGGCGGCAGGCGCAGGTGCCGGAACAGGGCGATCACCACCAGGGATGAAGCAAGGATGATCAACAGATTGGCAAACACAGGCATCTCCGGCGGCGGGTTGGAATACAGAGCGTAGAGGCAAAAAAAGCCGCGAGGGTCGCTCAATCGCAAGTTGGCGACGCTGACCTGCATCAGCTGTTTGGCAGAATGCCCGACGATGACCGCACGCTGCCGTGTTCATCGGTCGACGGCTTTTTATCGCGGGCCTAGAATAAGCGCCTGTCTCTTTTCGGTCTGTATGTCATGCCTCCTGAATGTCAGCTATTCGGTACCCTGGGCTGCCACCTGTGCGAACTCGCCGAGGCGGAGTTGATGCCGTTGGTGGAGCACGGGTTGTTGGTCGAGCTGGTGGATATCGCGGAAGACGAAACCCTGTTCGAGGCGTATGGCCTGCGTATCCCGGTCCTGCGCCGGGTGGACAGCGGCGCCGAGCTGGGCTGGCCGTTCGATGCCGAGCAGGTGGTGGCCTTCCTGCGCTGAGCCGGCTGTCGCTGGTACGACACTTTCCGTTTGTCGCCTTCGCTGCAATCCCTTGGCGGGATCCCGATTATTCGGTTACTGTATATGCGTACAGTTATCGGGATGGTTCGTCATGTCTCTCACAATCCTCGCCCGCGCCGAGCGTTTGCAACACCTGTCGCCCGAGCATGCAGGGCACGACGGGTTTGCTGCCGGGCTCAAGTTCGAAGGCGGTTTTTCGCTGGATCGCACCGTGGGTCTCGGAGCGCCGCAGATCCGTGCGGTGCTGGTGGATGACGACAGCCTGCTGGGCTTCGGTATCTATCCCGGCGACCGGCTGATCGTCGATCGTTCGGCGGCCCCGGCGGTGGATCAGTACGTGGTGGCCCATCTCGATGGCGAAGAAGCCTATGGCGTGCGCCTGCTGGCTCCCGACCCCAAGGGCGGGCTGCTGCTCAAGGCGGCGCGACCTTCGATTGCACCTATCCCCCTGGACGATCGGGACTCGGCGCAAATCTGGGGCGTGGTGTTGTGGGTGGTCAGTTACGTCGGCCGTGGCTGATACCGATGTGCGGGGCGTGTGCTCAGTGGATGAAATGAGAGGGTAGAAGGACTGATGATGGTCAATGTCGAACAATTGAAGAGCAGTGTGAACCGTATGTCCGCCGATGTGGTGCGTGAAGCGGTACTCGAGTTGCGCCTGGATGGCCTGGTCACGGAAGGCAAGACGCCGTTCAACAAGCTGCATTTCAATACCTGCTTTGCCGAAATCGAAGCCCTGTTCCAGCGTGCGGGTTATCACCGGCAACTGGACGTGGTGGGGTATCAAGGGTTGTTGTATGCACTCTATGACCCGGCCCGCTGGGAAGCGGTCGATGTGTTGCGCTGGCTGAAGGAGTTTACCGATGCCGCCGCACAAGCCGGCGTGGCCCGCGCCTAGTCGTTGGTCCCTAAGGGGGAAACTCTCCTAGGTTCCCCGGGACCCATGTTGGATAATGCCGCTCTGCATTGTCCGCTCGAGCTTTTGTATGTCCTCCGTACCTTTTTCCGCCGCACAGCATCAGGCCAGCACCCTGTACCTACCCCCCGGGTCATGGCCAACCGTACTGGACTGCCTGTGTGATCACTTCAGCACCATCAGCCGCGAACAGTGGCTGAGCCGGATCGCCCGCGGCCGAGTGCTCGATGGACAAGGCTTGCCGATCAGTGGCGACCTGGCGTACCGCGAAGGCCTGCGCATTCATTATTTCCGCGAAGTACCCGATGAAAAGGTCATCCCGGTGCAGGAATCGATCCTCTACGTCGATGAGCACCTGGTGGTAGCGGACAAGCCGCATTTCCTGCCGGTCACCCCGGCGGGGGAATATGTCGAGCAAACCTTGCTGCGCCGCCTGATCCGCAGCCTGGACAATCCCCACCTGGTGCCTCTGCATCGCATCGATCGGCATACGGCGGGCCTGGTGTTGTTTTCGGCCAATCCGCAAAGCCGCTCGGCTTATCAGTCGCTGTTTCCGACACGCAGGATCGACAAGCGCTACGAGGCCATCGCTCCGGCCTTGCCCGGTCTTGAGTTCCCGCGGGTGCATAAAAGCCGCCTGGTCGATGGCGAGCCTTTTTTCCGCATGCAGGAAGGGCCTGGCACCCCTAATACGGAAACGGCGCTGGAGGTCCGGGAAAAGAACGGTGATCTCTGGCGTTATGGGCTGTATCCGGTGACCGGCAAAAAGCACCAGTTGCGGGTGCACATGAGTGCGCTGGGGGCGGCGATCTGCAACGACCCGTTCTATCCCGACGCGCTCAAGGACGTGGAAGACGATTACGCCAAGCCGCTCAAGCTGCTGGCCCAGGGGCTGCGCTTTACCGACCCGCTGACCGGGGAGGAGCGCGAGTTCGAGAGCCGGATCACCTTGCAGTGGTAATCCCGGCAACAGCTTGCTGCATCCAGAAACGATAAAGCCCGCGAAAGCGGGCTTTATGCATTCAGGCTGTAAGGGTATGGATTACAGCTCTTTTACGGTACGAACCTGATCTTTGTTGATGCGGGTTTGTTTGCCGTCCAGTTGTTCGAACTCGTAGAAGCCGGAGTCCTGATCGTATTTCGGCGTATCGACGGCCTGGATTTCGCGACCGTCATTCAGGGTGATCACAGTAGGCGATGCGCAACCGGCGAGAGTGGCAAGGCCCAGTGCAAGCATGAGAGTGGCGAGAGTCCGCTGAATCATTATGTGTCTCCGAGATGAATACTTTTAGTTGCTGTGCTTGAGACGTATACAACGCCTGCAAGTTCCTTGAGTTAAGGGCATTCTGACACGCCGCGCTGCTGGCTTAACAGCTCTGGTGTATTCAGATTAGCCAATCGTGGATCGTTTGCCGGACATTGCAGGGCCTGAGCATCCAGCCCACGCATGATACGTCCGGGGCTGCGTTCACCCTTCTGCCAGGCGCCGTCGAAGGTGCCGAGCAGTGCGCGCGGAATGATACACAGCAAGGGTTCCCAGTGCTCGCCATGGCGCAGCATCAGTGGTTTGTCCGGGTACCGGGCGGCGCTTTGTCGCATGGCGTCGATCAGGTGTGCATCGATGCGCGGTACGTCGCAGGGCAACACCAGCAGCTGGGCATGCCGGGCGACGGCCAATCCAGCACGAATCCCTGCCAGCGGCCCCGGGAAATCATTGCTTTCGTCTTGCACCAGTTGATCGGCAAAAGGCGCGTACTGTTGCCGATTGCGGTTGCAGGAAATGATCAGGTCATCGCTCAGGTCGCGGGTCAGTCGATGCAGGTGGGCGATCAATGGCCGGCCCTGCCACTCGATCAGCCCCTTGTCCCTTCCTCCCATGCGTTGGCCGCGCCCACCGGCCAGGAGCAGAATGGAACAGGGTGGCAAATCTGCGCGCGGGGTCATGGCACGTCTCCACAGGGGCGGTCAAAGAGAGCGCTGTGATATAACACCGAGCTGTTTCTCCTACAACTGGATCGAGCCTATGAAAGCCAAGGCTGATGTACCTTTTGCACCTCTGAATATCGCGGTGCTGACTGTCAGTGATACCCGGACCCTGGAGACCGATACATCCGGCCAGGTCTTCGTCGATCGTCTGGGCGCTGCTGGCCATAACCTGGCCGCACGCGTCCTGCTCAAGGACGATCTCTACAAGATTCGCGCACAAGTGGCGACCTGGATTGCCGACGATCTGGTCCAGGTGGTGCTGATCACCGGCGGCACCGGTTTCACCGGCCGCGACAGCACCCCGGAAGCCGTGTCTTGCCTGCTCGACAAACAGGTCGACGGATTTGGCGAGTTGTTCCGCCAGATCTCGGTGGCTGACATCGGCACTTCCACCGTGCAGTCCCGAGCCCTGGCCGGCCTGGCCAACGGCACTCTGGTGTGCTGCCTGCCGGGCTCGACCAACGCGGTGCGTACCGGTTGGGACGGCATCCTCGCCGAACAGCTGGATTCGCGGCACCGGCCGTGCAATTTCGTCACGCACCTGAAACAGGCCGCGCCTTGTGAATCCCGTGGGTAAGCCGGGCAAGACCGGTGCCTTGATGCCGGTCGAGGTCGCGTTGGCCCGTTTGCTGGAGATGGCCGAGGCTACTCCGATTCTCGAGCGCGAGCGGTTGCCGCTGGCGGCGGCTCAAGGCCGGGTATTGGCCGACGATCTGGTTTCCACCCTGGACCTTCCGCCCTGGCCCAATAGCGCCATGGACGGTTACGCCTTGCGTGCCGCAGATTGGAACGGTGAGCCGCTTGTCGTCAGCCAGCGCATCTTTGCCGGTCAGGCCCCCGAGCCTTTGGCGCCTGGTACCTGTGCACGCATCTTTACTGGTGCGCCGGTTCCGGCGGGAGCCGACTGCGTGGAAATGCAGGAGAACGCCCAAGCCCAGGACGATGGGCGGGTGGCTTTTACCGAGCCTCTCGGCGCCGGGCAGAACATTCGTCCACAAGGCCAGGAAACTACGGTCGGCGAGTGTGTGCTGGTGGCCGGGACGCAGCTGGGGCCGATCGAACTGGGGCTCGCTGCTTCCTTGGGCTGTGCGAAGCTGGATGTGGTACGTCGAGTGCGGGTCGCCGTGCTCTCCACTGGTGACGAACTGGTCGAGCCCGGGCAGGCGCTCGGTCCCGGGCAGATCTACAACAGCAACCGTGTCCTGCTGTGCAGTTGGTTGCAGCGTCTGGGCTGCGAGGTGGTCGACGGTGGAATCCTGCCAGACGATCTGCCCACGACCCGGCATCGCCTTGCCGAACTGGCGGATGTGGATCTGATTCTGTCCACCGGCGGTGTATCGGTAGGCGAGGCGGATTTTCTGGGGATCGCCTTAAGAGAGGAGGGCGAACTGGCCCTCTGGAAGCTGGCGATCAAGCCGGGCAAACCCTTGACCTTCGGGCATTTTCGCGGTGTGCCGGTAATCGGCCTGCCCGGTAATCCGGCCTCTACGCTGGTGACCTTTGCCTTGCTGGCCCGCCCTTATATTTTGCGGCGCCAGGGAGTGAAGGAGCTGCAGCCTTTGCAGTTCCAGGTTCCGGCTGGATTTGCCTGGCCGAAGCCGGGGAACCGACGAGAGTATCTGCGTGGACGCCTGGAGCAGGGTAGGGCTGTCATCTACCGGAACCAGAGTTCCGGGGTCCTGCGCAGTGCCGCCTGGGCCGAGGGTCTGGTCGAAGTGCTGGAAGAGCGAACGCTGGTTGAGGGCGATTGGGTCAACTTCATTCCACTGAGTGAAGTCCTGGGCTGACTCCAGGGGAGGCGGACCTGGTCGGCAGGGCCGGGTCCATCCTCCAGAGCCCTGCCCATCAACGCAGCAGTAGAAGGATCAGCAAGCCAAAACGGCTGTTCAGCCCCCAGGACAGCAGTGCCGATAGAAACCCGGCATAGGCCAATACCCACGCCAGTTTCTTGAGCAAGGCGTGAAGCCGGCTGTCGGGCTTAGGCTCAAGGTCACGGCTATGCACCTGATGGACACTCAGTTCCGAGTGTTTGCCTGTGCCGAGCAGGATGCTCCCTTCCAGTCGGTTGAGCGCGGAGCTCGAGCGTTCAAAGCATTTCTTGTCATCCATGTGTTTCGCTTCCCTGTTTGAGGCGTCGTTCGCCTGCCATGAACATTCTCCGATTGTCTGTTTCGGGTCAATTCAGGTGATTCTCAATCTGCGGTCAGAAAAGTTACCGGTCAGTCGGCAGACGGCCTGATGAGGATGAATTGATTACATCCCGGTCGGACTTTTTCTCATGGAGCGAGGGTCAACATCCTTCAATGGCCCTCGAATGACAGGAGTGATGAGCGATGAGCGAACGCAAGGCGATGCTGATATTGCACGGCAAGCAGGCCCTCAACGAAGAAGTCCGCGCCGCTGTCGAGCGCAAGCGTGAAGAGGGGTGGGAGCTGGCGGTCCGCCTGACTTGGGAAGCGGGCGATGCCCAGCGTCTGGTGGATGAAGCCCTTGCGGTCGGTTATACGCGTCTGATCGCGGGAGGTGGTGACGGCACCTTGCGGGATATCGCCGAGGCCATGGCAGCGCAGGCCAAGGATGCCAGTCTGGTGTTGCTGCCGCTGGGGACGGCCAATGATTTCGCGCGGGCGGCCGGCGTGTCGTTGCTGCCCCATGAGGCTCTGAACCTGCTCGACCTGCCGGCACGGGCGATCGATCTCGGCGAGGTCGGTGGCCAGGTATTTCTCAATATGGCCACGGGTGGGTTCGGCAGCCAGGTGACGGCCAATACCTCTGAGGACCTGAAAAAGATTCTGGGCGGCGCCGCTTATCTGTTCACCGGCTTGTCCCGCTTCAACGAACTGCATGCGGCCTACGGCGAGCTGCAGGGGCCGGATTTCCATTGGCGCGGCGACCTGCTGGCCCTGGGAATCGGCAACGGGCGCCAGGCCGGTGGTGGCCATCTGCTGTGCCCTGAGGCGATGGCCGATGACGGATTGCTGGATGTCAGTATCCTGCCGGCCCCCCAGGAGCTGGTAGGCACCTTGAAGGACCTGCTGGCCGGCGGCTGGGGGATCGACAACCTGTTTGTGCGCACGCGCCTGCCCTGGGTGGAAATCAAGGTGTCCGAGGGGCTGGATATCAATCTCGACGGTGAGCCCCTGCAAGGCGAAAACCTGCGTTTTCGCGCGCTCCCAGGGGCATTGCGGGTTCATTTGCCGGAAGACTCCCCGCTGTTGGGGGCTTCGGCGCCTTAATCGTCGAGGCTGATGATCTGTTCGCGGACGGCAAACAGGACCAGGCCGGCCACGTCATAGATCTGCAAGCGTTTCATGATCTGCGAGCGATGGGTTTCCACGGTCTTGATGCTCAGGCCCAGCCCGTGAGCGATTTCGCGGGTCGATTTGCCGCGAACGATCAGGCGCAGGATCTCCAGCTGGCGTGCGGTCAGGTTATGGGTTTCAACGGGTTCTGGATGAGGCTTCTGCACGCGGATCAGCGCCTGGTTGATCACCGTATGGGCAATGGCCGGGCTGAGATAACGCTCGTTGTTGCGCAAGGCCTCGAGCGCGTGCTCGAGTTCGTTGGCGGTGGTGTCCTTGAGCAGATAACCATGAGCCCCGGACTCCAGGGCCTGCATGATCAGCGCCGGATCGGTGTGCATCGAGAGAATCAGCACCTTGCTCTGCGGGTGCACCACCTTGAGCTTCTTCAGGGCTTCAAGGCCGCTGACATCCTTCATGGAAATATCCAGCAGGATAATGTCTGGCGACAGCCTTTCGACCATTTCCAATACTTGTGCGCCATCGTTGGCTTCGCCGATCACGGCATAGCCAGGAATGTCCATGACCAGGGCACGCACGCCAGCCCTGATGAGCGAGTGGTCATCCACCAGAAGTAAGTTGCAGGTCAATGTAAAACCTTATTCGTACTGGCCCGTTCGAGTGCGCGAGGCGCCCAGGGGAAGAGTGCTTCGATTTGTGTGCCCTGGTCGGGCTGGCTGGAAACCTTCAGGGTGCCACCCAGTTGCGCGATCCTTTCCGACATGCCCGCCATGCCGCGTTGTCCTTGTGCGCCAGGATTGGCCGCCGGGGAAAAGCCACGGCCGTCGTCGCTGATAAACAGCGAAAGCCCCTCGGGCAGGCGTTGCAGGCGCACCAGCAGGTTATCCGCCTGGGCATGGCGCAGCATGTTGGTAACGGCTTCCTGGGTGATGCGAAAGGCGGCCACCGCCATCTCCTCGGGGATGCCTGCCAGGCGTTGCTTGCATTCCAGGCTCCAGTGCACGGAAGTGTTTTCCAGGGTCTTGAGCAAGTGGGCCCGCAGGCTGGCTTCCAGGCCCAGGCTGGCCAATTGTCGAGGATTGAGAATGGCCGATACATCGCGCACCTTGGCCAGGGTTTCTTCCAATGTGCCTTGAAGCGTCATGCAGTGCTGTTGCAGGTCTTCAGGCAGGCGGCGCTTGAGCCATTCGCTTTGCAACTTGGCGGCAGTCAGCAGCTGGCCAATATCATCATGCAATTCACGACTGAGGCGATGGCGCTCGTTTTCCTGGACTTCCAGCAAGCGGTCCGCCAGCTCCTGAGGCTGGAACTTGATCGATTTGCGCGAATCGCCGTAATAGGCCCAGACACTGGCCAGGGCCGCCAGATTCAGGATCAGCAGGCTGAGGGGAAAGGTCGTCGACAGGCAATAGACGGCCAGACTTCCAAGTGCCGAGCATGAGCACAGCAACAGGTTGAGCCAGCGCAGGTTTATTCGAGAAAGAAGCCTGGTGGCGGTTGACTTGAGGCTGGCGTACATAGCGGATGGAGCCAATGAATGTTCGCTGCGGGGAGACTGGTCAAGGCAACTGACGAGCCCCGGTTTGGAAAACGGTATTGTTTGAGTATGCGGCTTCAATTAACGCGATCTATTCGTTGGGAGCAAGCCTTGCACTGATCTGGCGTGTAACAAGATCAATCTGAAGTCACAGTGCCATTAAGTACATCGTCTAGTGGTTGGCATAGTACCAGCTTTAGCTACCGTTGGTCGCGCCTCCATATATGTCCTGCGGGTCAGGAATATTAGCTTTTGGGACGTATGTTCCGATTCGCTTGTTTTAGCTGGCCACCCTGAAACAGTGACTGTATCTCGCCTTGAGCGAACGGCCAGGCGAAATTCAGGACACTTGAAGTCTCTGGATTGGTTTTATTTAGTTGTGCTAGTTGGTTCTGTCGTTAACAGGCATGAAATATTGAATAACGACATGATGCTGGTCAATGTCACAACATATCTAACAGCTGAAGTTAGGGATTAACGACAGGTTATGCGTTTCTCTTGGCGATCGAAAAAACGTTAAACGAATTTTGTTGGCAGGACAGGGACGCGGGCAGAGGGTCGACTTGCACGGCGAGGGATTCGATGAGGGTGGCCTGTTCGTTGCCATCGAGGTTCAACTGTCCAGTCACCGGATCGACGAGTTCAAGCTGCCAGGCCATCAGGCTGAAGCACTCCCCGAGGGTGTCGAGGATCTGCTCGTTCATGTCCGGATGAGGGTGGGGATGATCCAGCAACGAATGGACCTGGCGCGAGAACTCGGCGGTGCTGCGCAGCGCCAGCGCGTCGGTTTTCTCGGCAAGTTTGAGCAGAGTGGACAGCATGCAGTCGATGGCGTCCCGATCGTTCTTGATCAGGTTGAGATGGTTCAGGCACTCAACCGACTTGGCCAATAGTGCTTCTGCCTCAAGCAGAAAGTCGGGTGACTGGTGCCACTCTTTATCGTCGATCAGCATGCTTGTCTCCACGACGCCACGTCAGATGATGGAATGGTCCGTTTTGTGAGCGGCTGTAAGGTATTACGCCGGTTATGCCGTGGGATATAAGACGATTCTGATTGGTTCTTAATGGACGAAGGCGCAGTGCTGATGTTTAGTCGGCAGGTGGCAGACCGTCGGGCACGGTCTATCGACCACGCTTGGACAGCGGAGGCGGGGGGGCTCGAAAGGGCACCAGCCCATCTTCCTGCGATCACAAACAAAAGCCTGACTCCATTCATGCAATGAGAATGGCGTCACATTAATGGCTATTGGATATTGCGAATATCAGGTTGGTCCTGATTGCCGATAGGGGATTCCCTTATAAAGGGGAACCAAGCGCTGAAATAGAGGTCGCGGCGGGGAGATTGTTCGGGTGAAATCGCGAAGCCAGTAAAGCATGATGTTAATGTGACATCAATGCCTTTGCGTGGCATTTTGTACGCGGGTCAAGATTCGGCGAATTGCGCCGATAACCCTCGTTAGTGAATTCATCAGAACAAGCCCAGGAGTCATTACATGGCCGGCATTCTCGACACGGTAGATCAACGCACGCAACTGGTGGGTGAGAATCGCCTGGAAATCCTCATGTTCCGTCTGGCCGGGCGACAGTTGTTCGCGATCAACGTGTTCAAGGTGCAGGAAGTCCTGCAATTGCCGAAGCTGACGCTGATGCCCCAGCGCCATCCGTTCGTCTGTGGCGTGGTCAACCTGCGAGGGCAGACGCTACCGGTCATTGACCTGTCCCAGGCGATCGGCATGCGGCCGCTGGTGCCGGGCCCCAACAGCACCATCATCGTCACCGAGTACAACCGCTCGGTGCAGGCCTTCCTGGTGGGAGGCGTCGACCGCATCGTCAACATGAACTGGGAAGCCATCCTGCCACCGCCGACCAGTGCCGGGCGCCAGCATTACCTGACGGCGATCAGCAAGGTCGACGATCAACTGGTCGAGATCATTGATGTGGAAAAGGTCCTGGCCGAAATCGTTCCGTACAACGCCAAGGTCTCGCGTGACAAGCTCGATGATCCGGTGCTCGAACGTGCCCGTGGTCGTGAAGTGCTGCTGGTGGACGACTCCAACGTGGCGCTTTCGCAATTGCGCGACACCCTGGGCCAGTTGGGGGTGAAGATGCACATTGCCAGCGACGGCCTGAAGGCCCTGAAGATGCTCAAGGCCTGGGCCGATACCGGGGTCGACATGACCGACAAGCTGCTGATGGTGTTCACCGACGCCGAAATGCCGGAAATGGACGGCTATCGCCTGACCACCGAAATCCGCAACGATCCGCGTCTGCGCGGCCTTTACGTGGTGCTGCATACCTCCCTGTCCGGCAGCTTCAACGAGTCGATGGTGAAGAAGGTCGGTTGCGACAACTTCCTGTCCAAGTTCCAGCCGGACAAACTGGTCGACGTGGTGCGCCAGCGCCTGATGCTGGACGAAGTTCCCGCCTGACGGGAGCAGAGGCCGGAGCGACGCCTGCGCGGCAGGTGCTTCTTTGATTCGCGGGCCGGCTCGTATAAGGTTGCTTTTTTTGCCACCCGGGAGCTGGCCATGCGTCTCAGTGCGCTTTATCGATACCCCTTGAAGTCCGGTAGGGGCGAGTCCCTGCAACAGGTCGTGTTGGACAGGCTGGGGCTGGAGGGAGATCGACGCTGGATGCTGGTCGATGAACCCAGCGGACGTTTCCTGACCCAGCGCGCGGTCCCGCACATGAGCCAGCTTTCGGCGCTGTGGAATGCCGAGGGTGGGCTGACCCTCAGTGCTCCCGGCTACCCAGCCCTCGATGTGCCACTGCCTGGTGCGGATGCCCCGTTGCGTGGCGTGACCATCTGGCGCGATACCCTGCGCGTGCCGGATGCCGGCGATGAGGCCCATGCCTGGCTGAGTGACTTCATCGGCAAGCCGACCCGTCTGGTACAGGTGCCCCTGGATCGTGCGCGTACCACTCAGGCCGGTTACGGCAAGGATGACGATCAGGTGGCCTTTGCCGACGGTTTTCCGCTGTTGCTGATTGGTGAGTCTTCCCGGGAGGATCTGTCCAGTCGCGTCGGTCGTCCCCTGGAGATGCTGCGCTTTCGTCCCAACCTGGTGATCGAAGGCTTCCCGGCATTCGCCGAGGACGGCTGGAAACGCATCCGCATCGGCGATATCGAGTTTCGGGTGGTCAAGCCTTGCGCACGTTGCATCCTCACCACCATCGATCCGCAGACTGGCGAGCGCAGCGCCGACCGTGAACCGCTGGCCACGCTGCAGCAGTACCGGGCGCAAGAAGGTGGGGCGATGTTCGGGCAGAACCTGGTAAACGATGGCATCGGCCGACTGGAAGTCGGCATGCCGGTGACTGTGCTGGAATAAAGAGCCGGCAGCGCTGCAACGAAAAATGCCCGTATCGCGAGATACGGGCATTTTTTATGACCGACAATCAGTCCCCGGGGGAGGGATCAGCCGCGGTATTCGCACAGGTAGGCGGTGTCGACGGCGACCTTCAGCTGGAACTTGCTGTTGGCCGGGACGTTGAACTGGCTACCGGCGGCGAAGGTTTCCCAGTCGTTGCTGTCAGGCAGCTTGACGGTCAGGGCGCCGGAAACCACGTGCATGATTTCCCGTTGAGCCGTGCCGAACTCGTATTCGCCCGGAGCCATGACGCCGATGGTGGCTGGACCTTCGGCCGTGCCGAAGGCAATCGACTTGACGGTGCCGTCGAAGTACTCGTTGACTTTAAACATGGGCGATTCCTCAAAAAGGGGTCAAAAAGGCCGGCCAGTATGCACAAGGCCTTCAGATGCGTCACCTGTTGCGCTGACGGATCAGCCGGGAAGAATCAGAGGCAATAAACGCGCCGTATTGCGGGCATCTTCCAGGGCGCGATGCTGCTGGCCGGTGAACTGCAGCCCGGCGAGCTGTAGCGCGCCGTTCAGGCCCAGCGGTCGTTCGAGGCGGCGCGCCTTGGCGAAGCGTTGCTTGAGGTTCATGTGCGGCAGTTGGGCGAGGGCGCTGTGCAGTTGCGAGCGTTGCCATTCCTGCAGCAGCTGCTTGCGATCGTAGTCGCCCCAGCTGGCCCAGCCTTCCAGGCGCCCATGGTGCTGGCCCAGCCAGCGTTCGAACAGCGGCCAGACCTCGCTCAACGGCTGGGCGCCGTCGATCTGGGCCTGGCTGATGTGGGTCAATTCACGGCAGAACGGCGTCAGCATCGGCCGCCGCAGCGGGCGCACGAAGCGCTGGAAATGGTCCAGTTCACGCCCTTCGCGGTTCACCAGGGTGGCGCCGATCTCGATGATTTCCATGTCGGTCACCGGCCAGCCTCCTTCGTCCGTGGTGGCTTCCAGATCAATTACCAACCAGTGGGGCATCACAGGCTCCAGCTTCAACATCCCGATGAGGCTTGAGCGTAGCCAAAGCCGACGTCTGCGCCTAGCGGCTTATTCCACCTCCAGCAGAACCTGGCGGTTTTTCACCTGGTCGCCGAGGTTGACCTGCAGCCGCTTGATCACCCCATCGATCCCGGCCTTCAGCGGATGCTCCATCTTCATGGCCTCCAGCACCAGCAGCAGCTGGCCCTTGCTGACGGTCGTGCCCTCGCTGACCAGTACGTCGACTATGGCGCCGTCCATGGGCGCCTTGAGCATGCCGCTGTGGACGCCGGCCTGGCTGGCGACCGGCGCGTGGCTGAGGTCTTGAAGGTGCAGGCTGCCAGGGCGGGTAAACAGCCAGAGCTGCCCGGCTTCCAGGGTGTAGGCGTAGCGGCGGCGGATACCATTGATGGTCGCCCAGGCCCAGCGGCCATCCGCCTCCAGAAGTTGTACCTCGAAACCTTCGTCGGCCTGTTGAACCTGCAGCGTTCCGGCTTGCTGGTTATTCAATTCAAGGCTCCACAGGGTTTCACCCGAGCCCAGGCGATAGTGCAGCGGCACGCTGGCATTGTTGCGCCAGCCGGCCAACGCCGCGCCGTGGCGCTGGGCCGCGTGCCGATAAAACAGTGCCGCAGCCAGGGCCAGTTCGGCGCCGCTCGGTGGCTGCGGGCGCAGGCTTGGATCGTCGGCGAAATGTTCGGCGATAAAGGCGGTGCTGAATTCGCCGCTGGCAAAGCCGGGATGGCGAAGCAGGTTCGCCAGCAGTTTCTGGTTGCTCGCCACGCCCGTCAGCACCGTGTCTTCGACCGCGCGCAACAGCTTGCGGCGCGCCTCTTCGCGGGTGGCGCCGTGGGCGATGAGCTTGCCCAGCATCGGGTCATAGAACGGGCTGACGCTCTGGCCTTCCAGCAGGCCGTGATCGATACGCACATCGGCGCCCAGCGCCGGTTCCCAGCGCCGCACTTGCCCGGTTTGCGGCAGGAAATCCTGCGCCGGGTCCTCGGCATACAGCCGCACTTCGATGGCATGGCCCTTGAGTTCGACCTGCTCCTGGCGCAGCGGCAGTGGTTGACCGGCCGCCACCTGCAGTTGCAGGGCCACCAGGTCCAGGCCGGTGATCATTTCGGTGACCGGGTGTTCGACCTGCAGGCGGGTGTTCATTTCCAGGAAATAGAACTGCCCCCGCGCATCGAGGAGAAACTCCACGGTGCCGGCGCCGACATAGTTCACCGCGCGGCCCGCCTTGAGGGCGGCTTCGCCCATGGCCTGGCGCAGTTCGGCGGTCATCACCGGGCAGGGCGCTTCCTCGACGACTTTCTGATGGCGGCGCTGGATCGAGCAGTCGCGCTCGCCGAGGTAGATCAACTGGCCGTGGCGGTCGCCGAACACCTGGATTTCCACATGCCGCGGTTCGATCAGCGCCTGTTCCAGAATCAGCTCCTCGCTGCCAAAGGCGTGCAGCGCCTCAGAACGAGCGGTGCGCACCTGCGCCAGCAACTCATCGGCCCGTTGCACCAGGCGCATGCCGCGTCCGCCGCCACCGGCGCTGGCCTTGATCATCAGCGGGTAGCCGATGCGTTCGGCTTCCTGTTGCAGGGTCGTATCGTCCTGTTCCGCGCCCTGATAACCAGCGATGCAGGGCACCCCCGCCGCGAGCATCGCCAGCTTGGACAGGCGCTTGCTGCCCATCAGTTCGATGGCCTCGGCGCTGGGGCCGATAAAGGTGATGCCGGCTGCCTCGCAGGCGCTGGCGAATTCGGCGTTCTCCGAAAGAAAGCCGTAGCCGGGATGCAGGGCATCGGCGCCGGTGCGCCGGGCCGCGTCGAGGATTGCCTGGCTGTTCAGGTAGGACTGCTGGACCGCCGCCGGGCCGATGTGCACCGCTTCGTCGGCCATCCGCACATGCAGCGCATCGGCGTCGGCGTCGCTGAACACCGCCACGGTGCGATAACCCAGGGCTTGGGCGGTGCGCTGGATGCGGCAGGCGATTTCGCCACGGTTGGCGATCAGGATTTTGCTGAAGGCGGGCATGGGTCAGATTCCTGAAGTTGGGGGTGTCTGCTCGCGATGGGGTTCAGACGCCCACGCCGGTTTGCGTTTCTGCACGAACGCCATGGTCCCCTCGATGCCTTCGGCACCGGTGACGGCGGCGCCGAACTGTTCCGCCGCGCGATCGAGCAGGGGCGCCAGCGGTTCTTCAGCGCTGGCCAGCAACAGGGCCTTGGTCACTGCGTTGGCTTCGGGCGCGCAGCACAACACATGGGCCAGCACTTCATCGAGGCGTTCGGCCAGGGCCTCTGGGCTGTTTTCGACAAAATGCACCAGGCCCAGCCGCTTGGCCTCGTGGCCGTCAAAGCGCGCGGCGGTCAGCGCCAGCCGGCGGGCCTGGGTCAGGCCGATGCGCTTGACCACAAACGGAGCGATTTGCGCCGGCAACAGGCCGAGGCTGGTCTCCGGCATGCCGAACTGCGCCTGATGATCGGCGATGGCGATATCGCTGACACAGGCCAGGCCGAAGCCTCCGCCCAGCACCGCGCCTTGCAGCAGCACGATCAGCACCTGCGGGCTGTGCTGGGCTTCTTCGAGCAGCGTGCCGAACGCCCGGTTCAGTTCCTGATAGGCACTGGCGCCCTGGGCGCGGGCACAGGCCATGTCTTTCAGGTCGCCACCCGCGCAGAAGTGCCCGCCGGCGCCCCTCAGGACCAGGGCGCGAATGCCGCGGTCATCGCGTACCGCCGCCAGCACCGCGCGCAGTTCGGCGACCATCTGCAGGCTCATGGCGTTGCGGCTGTCCGGGCGATCGAGGGTGATGTGCAGGACGCCTCCGCGGGGCGCTAGCAGCAGGGTTTCGCAGGCGGGCAGGCGGCTCATTTTCTTTTCCCCGGCAGGATGCCCATGAGTTTGCAGATGATGCCCAGCATGATTTCGTCGGCGCCGCCGCCGATCGAAACCAGGCGCACGTCGCGATAGGCGCGGGCCACCGGGTTGTCCCACATGAAGCCCATGCCGCCCCAGTATTGCAGGCAGCTGTCGCTGACTTCGCGGCCCAGGCGCCCGGCCTTGAGCTTGGCCATGGACGCCAGGCGGGTGACATCCTGGCCCCGCACGTATTGCTCGGTGGCCTGGTACACCAGGGCTCGCAGGCATTCGATTTCGGTGGACAGCTCGGCCAGGCGGAAGTGGATCACCTGGTTGTCGATCAGCGCGCTGCCGAAGGTCTTGCGTTCCTTGCAGTACTCGATGGTGCTGTCGACGCAGTACTCCAGGCCCTTGATCATGTTGGCCGCGCCGAACAGCCGCTCTTCCTGGAATTGCAGCATCTGCATCATGAAACCGGCACCTTCGTGGCCGATGCGATAGCGCTGGGGCACGCGCACGTTGTCGAAAAACACCTGGGCGGTTTCCGAGCTGCGCATGCCGAGCTTGTCCAGGTGCGGGCTGAGGCTGATGCCGGGGCTGTTCATCGGCACCATGATCAGCGACTTGTTGACGTGGGGCTTGTCGTCCGAGGTGTTGGCCAGCAGGCAGATGAAGTCGGCGCTGGGGGAGTTGGTGATCCACATCTTGCTGCCGTTGATCACATAGTCGTCACCGTCCTTGCGCGCGGTGGTCTTGAGCCCGGCCACGTCGGAGCCGGCACCGACTTCGGAGACGCCGATGCAGCCGACCATTTCTCCGCTGATGGCCGGGCGCAGGAACTCCTCGCGCAGCTCGTCGGAGCCGAAACGCGCCAGGGCCGGGGTACACATGTCGGTCTGTACGCCGATGGACATCGGGATGCCGCCGCAATGAATGGTGCCGAATTCTTCGGCGGCGACTATCGAATAGCTGTAGTCCAGGCCCATGCCGCCGAACTTCTCCGGCTTGGAGATGCCCAGCAGGCCCAGCTCGCCGGCCTTGCGGAAAATCTCGTGGATCGGAAAGCGCCCGGCCTTTTCCCACTCATCGACATGCGGGTTGATCTCGCGCTCGACAAAGTTGCGCACCGTGCGTCGCAGTTCTTCATGTTCCTGGGTGAAGATCATTTTTATTGTTCTCCTCAAGTTGAGTGACGCAATTGTCGAACCTCGTGACCCCTGTAGCCGCTGCCGAAGGCTGCGATAAGGCCCGAAGGGCCTTCGACGGCCTCAAGAGCACGTCCCCTGCGGGGCCGATCGCAGCCTGCGGCAGCGGCTACAGGTCAGAACCGTGCGACGCCGAAGCTGTTGGGTTGTAGCTGACGCACCTCGGCCTCGTGGCAGATATCCAGCAGATAACCCAGCAGGGTGCGGGTATTCCGTGGGTCGATCAGCCCGTCGTCCCACAGGTTGGCACTGCCATACAAGGCCGTGGACTGGCTGTCGAGTTTCTGCGCGGTGACCTGTTCCAGCATATCCAGCATCTGCGGATCGGCCGCCTGGCCCTGCTTGGCATGCTTGGCCTCGGTGACGATGCGCAGCACCTTGCCGGCCTGGGCGCCGCCCATCACCGCGGTGCGGCTGTTGGGCCAGGCGAAGATGAAGCGCGGGTCCAGGCCGCGGCCGCACATGGCGTAGTTGCCGGCGCCGTAGGAGCCGCCGACCACGATCGTCAGCTTCGGCACCCGGGCATTGGCCACCGCCTGGATCAGCTTGGAACCGTGCTTGATCACGCCTTGCTGCTCCGACTCGGTGCCGACCATGAAACCGGTGGTGTTGTGGAAAAACAGCAGCGGTGTGCCGCTCTGGTCGCACAACTGAATGAACTGCGCCGCCTTGCTCGCGCCTTTCGGGGTGATCGGCCCGTTATTGCCGATAAAGCCGCAAGGGCGCCCCTGGATCTGCAAATGGCCGCAGAGGGTCTGCTGGTCGAACTCGCCCTTGAACTCGAGGAAGTTCGAGCCGTCGGCGATGCGCGCGATGATTTCCCGGGCGTCATAAGGCTTTTTCGGATCGTCGGGAATCAGCCCCAGCAGCTCGTCGATCGGGTACAGCGGCTCCGCATAGGCGCGCGGCGGCTGCAGCGGCAGCCGGGCATTCCACGGCAGGGCGTCGAGAATTTCCCGCACGATGCGCACGCCGTCGCCGTCGTTTTCCGCCAGGTATTCGGCGGTGCCGGCCACCTGCGCATGCATCTCGGCGCCGCCCAGTTCTTCATCGGTGGCCACCTCGCCGGTGGCGGCCTTGAGCAGGGGCGGGCCGGCAAGAAACAGCTTGGCCTTGCCGCGCACCACTACCACGTAATCCGACAGCCCCGGCTGGTAGGCCCCGCCGGCGGTGGCCGAGCCGTGCACCACGGTGATCTGCGGCAGGCCCATGGCCGACATGCGCGCCTGGTTGGCGAAACTGCGCGCGCCCTCGACGAAGATCTCCGCCGCGTAATTGAGGTTGGCGCCGCCACTTTCGGCCAGGGTCACCACCGGCAGTTTGTTTTCCATGGCGATCTGTTGCAGGCGCAGGGATTTTTTCAGGCCGCTGGGGGAGATGGTGCCGCCCTTGATCGCGCTGTTATTGGCTACTACCAGCACCCGCACGCCGCTGACGTAACCGATGCCGGCGATCAGCCCGCCACCGGCCTGGCTGCCGTCCTTGTCGTCGTGCAGCTTGTAGCCGGCCAGGCTCGCCAGTTCGAGAAAGGGCGCGCCGGGGTCCAGCAGCAGGTTGAGGCGTTCGCGGGGCAGCAATTGCCCGCGTTTTTCGAATTTCGCCTTGGCTTCGGCGGCCTTGGCCAGCAGGTTCTGTTCCAGTTGGCGGATCTGCGCCAGGCCGGCCAGCATCGCTTCGCGGTTCTGCAGGAACTGCGGGCTGTGGGGGTCGAGTTGGGACTGGATGACCGGCATGGCTTACTCCTGATCCTTGAGCACGTCCGGCAGATAAGCGCGGTGAAAGCCGTTGTAGGACTGGCTATGGGAGGCCTTGTACAAAGGCCAGGCGCGGCTGCCGAGGCTGGCGGCGCCGTCGATGCGCAAGGTGCTGCCGCTGATGAAGGCGGCCGCCGGGCTGAGCAGGAAGACGATGGCGGCGCTGACTTCCGATTCGGTGCCGATGCGCTTGAGCGGTACGTGTTCGCGCAGGGTCGGGATCACCGCCTTGAACGCGCCTTCGTAGGTGTCCATGCCGCTGGAGGCGATCCAGCCCGGCGCCACGGCGTTGACCCGCACCCCGGCATGGCCCCATTCGAACGCGGCGGTCTTGGTGAAGTTGTCCATCCCCGAACGGGCGGCGCCGGAATGGCCCATGCCGGGCATGCCGCCCCACATGTCGGCGAGCATGTTGACGATGCTGCCGCCGTGCTTGCTCATGGACTGGTTGAAGACTTCCCGGGCCATGAGAAAACCGCCCACCAGGTTGGTGCGCAGCACGGTTTCAAATCCCTTCTGGTTGATCGAGGCCAAGGGCGAGGGGTACTGCCCGCCGGCATTGTTGACCAGGCCATGCAGCGGCCCATGTTCACGGATCAATTCGCTGACCAGGGCCTTGACCGCTTCCTCGTCACGGATATCGCAGGCATGCCCGCTGGCCTGGCCGCCGTCTTCGGCGATTTCCGCGGCGACTTTCTCAAGCTTGTCCGCCTTGCGCCCCACCAGCAGCACGCGGGCACCAAGGGCCGCCAGTTCGTGGGCGGTGCAGCGCCCGATGCCGCTGCCGCCGCCGGTGACGACTATGGTCTGGCCAGCGAACAGGTCGGGTTTGAAAATCGAGTCGTAACCCACGATAGGCATCCTCTAGTTGACGGCGTCAGCGATGCTCTGCGGCACCGGGATCTGGATTTCCAGCAACTGCTGGGCGAAGGCCTTGCCTTGCGGGTCGATGCGCAGGCTGGCGACACCGCCGCCACCGAGGGCGTTCTCCAGCAGGAAATTCAGGCTGTGGCTGCCCGGCAGGTACCAGCGCTGGACCCGGCCGTGGATCGGGTCCAGCACATGGCTCATCCAGTCCACCACCACCGCGGGGGTCAAGGCTTCGGCGATCCACGGCAGGTATTCGGGCGCGCGGGCCATGACCCCGATATTGCTGTGGTTGCCCTTGTCTCCGGAGCGCGCCACCGCCAGCTTGACCAGCGCCACGCTGGCGTCGGCGCGGCCCAGGGGGCTGGCCACGGCATGGGGCGCGGGCAGGGCACTGGAGTCGAGGCTGTCGAGTTCGGGCAGCTCGACCCGGTGGCGCTGGCCGGCCATTTCGACCTCCAGGGTGCAGGCGCTCTTGTCGATCAGGAACGAGAACAGGCGGATCAGCGGATAGACCGTGGGCCGGCCGCCGACGATGCCGGTCAGGCCCGGGGCCATGCCCGTGGCAGCCTGGGCGATCTCCCGGGAAAACAGCACCAGCGCGCGTTTGTCCGGATGGCGCACGGCGAGCTTGATCACCACTTCGCGGCTGTCCTGGCGCTGGCCGTGGGGACCATAGGTGGCTTCGCTGCCGAGCAGTTCGATATTGACTTCGCTGTAGGGCGCCCAGCCGCGCTGGCCGAACATTTCCGCGGTCTTGTCGATGATCGCCTGGCTGACCCGGCGCGCCTTGGCCACCGCGTCGATGCCGGCGATCAGGCAACTGGCGGTGCAGCGGAAACCGTCCGGGTAGGTGGCGCTGACCTTGTACTGGCCGGTCGGCGGCAGGCCCTTGGCGCCGTGCACGCTGACCGCATTCTTGCCCTGTTGGCGCAGCTTGACCTGGGTGAAGTCGCAGACCACGTCGGGCAGCAGATAGGCCCGCGGGTCGCCGATCTCATACAGCAGCTGTTCGCCGACGGTCAGCGGCGTGACCAGGCCGCCGGAACCTTCGGGCTTGCTGACCACGAATTGGCCGTCGACGCTGACCTCGACTATGGGAAAACCGATGTGTTCATAGTCCGGCACGTCGCGCCAGTCGGTGAAGTTGCCGCCGGTGCACTGCGCGCCGCATTCGATGATGTGCCCAGCGAGGGCGGCCTGGGCCAGCTTGTCGTAGTCGTGCCAGGACCAGCCGAATTCATGCACCAGCGCAGCGCTGACCACCGCGCTGTCGACCCCGCGACCGGTGATGACGATATCGGCGCCCAGCTTCAGGGCTTCGACTATCCCGGGGGCGCCGAGGTAGGCGTTGGTGGACACGCATATGGGGGGCAACGGCGCGCCGCTGAACATTTCATGAATGCCGCTGCCGCTCAGTTGCTTGAATTGGGGTTGCAGGTCGTCGCCCAGCAGCACGGCGATTTTCAGGGCGACTCCGGCCTGGTCGCAGGCCGCTTGCAGGGCCGCGGCGCAGGCCTGCGGGTTGACCCCGCCGGCATTGCTGATGACCCGGATCTGCTGCCGGGCGATCTCGCCCAGCAGCGGGCTCAATACCTCGACGAAATCCGTGGCGTATCCGACAGTGGGGTCCTTCATCCGGGCGCCGGCCATGATCGACAGGGTGATCTCGGCCAGGTAGTCGAACACCAGGTAATCCAGGCGGCCGCCCTGCACCAGTTGCGCGGCGGCGCTCGAGGTGTCGCCCCAGAAGGCACTGGCGCAGCCGATGCGGAGGGTCTTGGTCATGGCAGGGGCTCTCGATAAAAGACTCGATAAAAGGCTCGATGACAGAACTGGGTCGAGACTACCAAGCAAGCGCTTGGTTTGTAAACGTCGGAAATATCTTATTCCCAAGCGCTTGCTTGGTCGTCCCCACGGGCTTAAATTGCGCGCGCAAGCTCCCTGTTTCAGCGGGCTGCGCCGCATAACGATCGAGTGAATGTAGGAGAGAGGCCGTGGACGAGCAAAAAGCCTTGCTGGTGATGCGCCAGCTGGTCGCCAACGGGCAACTGACCGATCCGGACAGCGCCCGCGGCAAGCTGCTGCAAACCGCGGCTCACCTGTTTCGCAACAAAGGCTACGAGCGCACCACCGTGCGCGACCTGGCCGGCGCGGTGGGCATCCAGTCCGGCAGCATCTTTCATCACTTCAAGAGCAAGGACGACATCCTGCGTGCGGTGATGGAGGAAACCATCCACTACAACACCGCCCTGATGCGCGCCGAACTGGCCGAAGCTAGCAGCGTGCGCGAGCGGGTGCTGGCGCTGATCCGCTGCGAGTTGCAGTCGATCATGGGCGGCAGCGGCGAGGCCATGGCGGTGCTGGTCTACGAATGGCGCTCGTTGTCGGCCCAGGGCCAGGCCGACGTGCTGGCGCTGCGCGACATTTATGAGCAGATCTGGTCGCAGGTGCTGGGCGAGGCCAAGGATGCCGGCTTTATCAAGGGCGATGTGTTCATTACCCGGCGTTTTCTCACCGGGGCCCTGTCCTGGACCACCACCTGGTTTCGCGCCGACGGCAGCCTGACCCTCGAACAACTGGCCGAAGAAGCGCTGACCCTGGTGCTCAAGGAGCCGTAGGTGCAAGTAATTAATTACTCAGTGGAAAGTTGTCGAAGCGAAGGAAACCGCCTAGCTTTAATGGCACTGCCCTGTTTCCTTTCTTGAGGTAAGTTACCTGATGTCTTCGCCAATGCGGACGGCTTTGCGAGTGCTGGTGTGGGTCCTGGCCACCCTGACGGTTTTTCCGGCCTGCGCCGCGCAGTTGGTGCGAGTCGGTGCAGCGCATTTTCCTCCTTATACCGTGCGGCCCGAGCAGGGCGCCGACACCGGGTTGCTGCCGCAACTGGTGGACGCCTTGAACGCGCTGCAGAGCGACTACCAATTCGTACTGGTGCCGACCTCGATTCCCCGGCGTTTTCGCGATTTCGAGCAAAGCCGCGTCGACATGGCGATTTTCGAGAACCCGGCCTGGGGCTGGCAGAACATTCCCCACACCAGCGTTGACATGGGCCTGGAAGATGCCGAGATCTTCACCGCCCAGCGCGAGCCCGGCCGCGGCCAGGAATATTTCTCCGACCTCAAGGGCAAGCGCCTGGCCCTGTTCAGCGGTTACCACTACGCGTTCGCCAACTTCAATGCCGACCCCAAGTACCTGGCCGACACCTACAACGCGACCCTGACCTATTCCCACGACAGCAACCTGCTGATGGTGTTGCGCGGTCGTGCCGACATTGCGCTGGTGACCCGTTCCTACCTCAGTGATTTCCTCTCGCACAATACCGACACGGCGCAGCAGTTGTTCGCCTCGGAGCGGATCGATCAGGTCTACCACCACTACGCGCTGATTCGCCCCATGGCGCCGATCAGCGGCGAAGACTTCGCCAAGTTGCTGGGGCGCCTGCGCGACAGCGGTGAACTGCTGAAGATCTTCGATCCCTACCGCATCGTGGTCATGCCGCCGGCCAAGTGAAGCCGGCCCGCCTAAATTTCTCTCTGCGGCTCACGTCACTTGGTTGAACACTGATGACGCTGAGCCCGTGCCATGTCCTCTCTCGATACGCTGTCCGCTGTGGCCGTTGCCGATACCTGCCGTTGCGTCGCCGATACCGGTGGCCTGCAAGCGGTTCGGCTCGCCGGCCTTGAAACCACAGGTGCCAACCTTGGGCCTGGCACGCCGCTGCCGCCGACGGGCAGCGAGGTGCTGCAAGCCTTGCGTGGGCAAGAAGGGCGGCGGGACGAGTGGATGGCCGGCTGGTTATCGGCCCTGGTGCATTCGTTATGCCTCGACCATGGGCCGAACGAGCCGGCGTTTGCCGAGGTCGCTGGCCATGAGCTCGATCAGCAGGAGCGTTGCCTGCATTGCCAGAGGCCCTTCGATTTTTCCCACAAGCGCGCGGCCTTGCTGATTCTGGCGCAGGGGCCTGGCGTCGAACATCGTCGGGCCATCGGGGAAGTCTGGCGAGGAGGAGCGTGTTCGCGGTAGCACCGTGGTGGACGGGTGGCTATCGCGAGCAGGAGCGCGGATCAGTGACGGGCGTAGGTGTCGGCGCGGCTACCCGAGACTTTGCGGCAGTGCACCAGGGCATCGCGGATCATGAAATTCACCAGCGTCGGCGAGACCCCGAGTTCCTTGGCGATGTCCTTTTGCGGCACGCCATGCAGGCGATACATCTCGAACGCATAGCGGGTGCGGCTCGGCAGTTCCGTCAGCGCATCGGCAATGTGTTCCAGGGTCGAGAAATTGATGTGTGAGGTTTCCGGCGACGCTCCCTGCACGACCACATTCAGGCCCTCTTCTTCAGTGCCCGAGTACTTCTGCTCCAGCGCCTGCTTGCGATAGTGGTCGATCGCCAGGTTGCGCACGATCTGGAACAGATAGCTCAACTGCGCCTTGAACGACGAGGTGATCTGCGGCGCCGATTGCAGCCGGAAGAAAGCGTCCTGCACCACGTCTTCGGCGCGGGAGCGGCAGCCGGTAATGCGCGCCGCGATTTTGACCAGGATCAGGCGGTTGTCGACAAAGGCCTGGAGTAGCGGTGAATCGCACCTGCTTGTGGATACTTGTTCCGTCATGGAAATCACCTTGCTGCAAAAGGGTTAGTAGGACGACAGAAAATTCAGATTCGTCTTACACATCGAGCGACAAATTATGTTGAATGATAATGATTGTCAATTGAGAAAGAGAATTAATGATCCTCTTTGGTGCAGAGTGAGAACTGCGGCTCGTTGTCGCACTGGGTGAAGGCGTTAGAGGGGAGAGTGCGGACTAATTATTTCAAGACGTCATCCGTTCTCATTGGAGAAAGATTGCGGGTGAAAAATCCCGCCACAGCAGTCTCCAGATGCCCCATTCCGAGGGCAGGGGCCTTTATTTTTCAAAGATTTATGTAACGGCCGCGGCCTTGGTTCGCGGCTCTACGTGCAAGCACAATCCGCGCAGGAAACCCCATGATGGACGCGTTCGAACTCCCCAGCACTCTGGCTCAAGCCCTTCAACGCCGGGCGGCTCAGACCCCCGATCAAGTGGCCTTGCGCTTTCTTGCCGAAGAGCAGGATCAGAGCGTGGTCCTCAGTTATCGCGACCTGGATCTGCGTGCCCGGACCATCGCCGCAGCGCTGCAGGCCAATGCCGGGTTGGGCGATCGCGCGGTGCTGCTGTTCCCCAGCGGGCCGGACTATGTCGCGGCGTTTTTCGCCTGCCTGTATGCCGGGGTCATCGCGGTGCCGGCCTATCCGCCGGAGTCGAGCCGACGCCATCACCAGGAGCGGCTGATCTCGATCATCGCCGACGCCGAGCCGCGGCTGCTGCTGACCAGCAGCGGGCTGCGCGATTCCCTGGCGCAGATGGACGAACTGCAAGGCGCCGACGCGCCGCAACTGCTTTGCGTGGATAGCCTGGAGGCGAGCCTGGCCGAAGGCTGGAGCGCCACCGAAGTGCGCGGCGACGACATTGCCTTCCTGCAATACACCTCGGGCTCCACCGCCTTGCCCAAGGGCGTGCAAGTCAGCCATGGCAACCTGGTGGCCAACGAACTGCTGATCCGCCGCGGCTTCGGCATCGACCTCAACCCCGACGACGTGATCGTCAGCTGGCTGCCGCTGTACCACGACATGGGCCTGATCGGCGGCCTGCTGCAACCGATCTTCAGCGGCGTGCCCTGCGTATTGATGTCGCCGGCCTACTTCCTCGGCCGGCCGTTGCGCTGGCTGGAAGCGATCAGCCAATACGGCGGCACCATCAGCGGCGGCCCGGACTTCGCCTACCGCCTGTGCAGCGAGCGGGTCAGCGAGTCGGCCCTGGAGCGCCTGGACCTGAGCCGCTGGCGCGTAGCCTATTCCGGTTCCGAACCGATCCGCCTGGACACCCTGGAGCGCTTTGCCGAGAAGTTCGCCGCCAGTGGTTTCACCCCGAACAACTTCTTCGCTTCTTATGGCCTGGCTGAAGCCACCCTGTTTGTCGCCGGCGGCACCCGTGGCCAGGGCATCCCGGCCCTGCGCCTGGACGAGCAGGCCCTGGCGCAGAACCGCGCCGAGCCGGGCACCGGCAACACCATGATGAGCTGCGGCACCAGCCAGCCCGAGCACGCCGTGCTGATCGTCGAACCGAACACCCTGGCCGAGCTGGAAGACAACCAGGTCGGCGAGGTCTGGGCCGCCGGCCCGAGCATCGCCCATGGTTACTGGCGCAATCCCGAGGCCACGGCCAAGACCTTCGTCGAGCATGCCGGCCGGACCTGGCTGCGCACCGGCGACCTGGGCTTCATGCGCGACGGTGAGCTGTTCATCACCGGTCGCTTGAAAGACATGTTGATCGTGCGCGGGCACAACCTTTATCCACAGGACATCGAGCAGACCATCGAGCGTGAGGTCGAGGTGGTGCGCAAGGGCCGGGTCGCGGCGTTCGTCGTTACCGAGCGGGGCCAGGAAGGCATCGGCATCGCCGCGGAAATCAGCCGTAGCGTGCAGAAGATCCTCACGCCGGACGCACTGATCAAGCTGATTCGCCAGACCGTGGCCGAGGCCTATCAGGAAGCGCCGAGCGTGGTGGTCCTGCTCAACCCCGGCGCATTACCCAAGACCTCCAGCGGCAAGCTGCAACGTTCGGCCTGCCGCAACCGCCTGGCCGATGGCAGCCTCGACAGCTATGCCGTCTTCCCCGATCGCCAGGTTGCGACCAGCGAGGCCAAAGGTGAAGCGACCAGCGAACTGCAAGAGCTGATCGGCCGCATCTGGCGCGAACAGCTGCAGGTGGCGCAGGTGGCGAGCGACGATCACTTCTTCCTGCTGGGCGGCAACTCCATCGCCGCGACCCAGGTCGTTGCGCGCCTGCGTGAAGAGCTCGGCCTGGAGCTGAACCTGCGCCTGCTGTTCGAGGCACCGACCCTCGGCGCCTTCGCCGCGCAGATCGCGCAACTGCAACAGGATGGCGGCCTGGCCCAGGGCACGATCAATGCCTTGTCGCGCGCCGAGGCGCTGCCCCAGTCCCTGGCGCAGAACCGCCTGTGGATCACCTGGCAGCTCGACCCGCACAGCAGCGCCTACAACATTCCCGGCGGCCTGCGCCTGCGCGGCGAGCTGGACGAAGACGCCCTGCGCGCCAGCTTCCAGCAACTGATCGAACGCCACGAATCCCTGCGCACGCGCTTTTTCGAGCGCGACGGCCAGGCGCTGCAACAGGTCGAAGCCGTCGGCGAATTCAACCTGCAAGTGATCGACCTCAGCGACCTGCCGCTGGCCGAGCGCGAGGCACGGGCGCAACAGATCCGTGAGGATGAGGCCCGTACCCAGTTCGACTTGGAACAAGGCCCGCTGCTCTGGGTGACCCTGGTACGCCTCGACGACGAAGAGCACCAACTGCTGGTGACCCTGCACCACATCATCGCCGACGGCTGGTCGCTGAATGTGCTGATCGACGAGTTCTCGCGCCTGTATGCCGCCGCCGTGCAAGGCCAGGCGGCGAGCCTGGCGCCGTTGCCGCTGCAATACGCCGACTACGGCAGCTGGCAGCGCCAGTGGCTGGCCCAGGGCGAAGGCGAACGGCAACTGGCCTACTGGAAACAGCAGTTGGGCGAAGAACACCCGAGCCTGAGTCTGGCCACCGATCATCCGCGTTCGGCGCAGCGGCAACACAGCGCCGCGCGTCACAGCCTGCGCCTGGGAGCGAGCCTGAGCGAAGCCATTCGCCAGACCGCCCAGGCCCATGAATCGACACCCTTCATGCTGTTGCTCACGGCGTTCCAGAGCCTGCTGCATCGCTACAGCGGCCAGCGCGACATCCGTATCGGCGTGCCCAACGCCAACCGTCCGCGCCTGGAAACCCAGGGCCTGATCGGCTTCTTCATCAACACCCTGGTGCTGCGCGCCGAGGTCGATGGCCGCCTGCCATTTAGCGCGTTGCTGGCGCAGACCCGCCAGGCCGCGCTGGAAGCCCAGGCCCATCAGGACCTGCCGTTCGAGCAACTGCTCGAAGCCTTCCCCCAGGCCCGCGAACAGGGTCTGTTCCAGGTCATGTTCAACCACCAGCAGCGCGACCTCAGCGCCCTGCGCCGGTTGCCCGGGCTGCTGGCCGAAGAGCTGCCGTGGCACAGCCGCGAGGCCAAGTTCGACCTGCAACTGCACACTGAAGAAGACCGCAACGGCCGCCTGAGCCTGTCGTTCGACTACGCCGCCGAGCTGTTCGACGCCGCGACCATCGAGCGCCTGGCCGAGCATTTCGTCAGCCTGCTGCGCGAAGCCTGCGAGCGTCCGCAGACCGCCATCGCCGACCTGCCGCTGCTCAACCCCTGCGAGCAGGCGCAGCAGCAACAGTGGAGCGAAGCCCCTTGCGCGGCGGCCAGCCAATGGCTGCCCGAACTGCTCGACGCACAACTGCAGCAGACCCCGGAACGCACCGCTCTGGTGTGGCAGGGCGGCGAGCTGAGCTTCGCCGAGCTGCATGCCCAGGCCAACCGCCTGGCCCATTACCTGCGCGACAAGGGCGTCGGCCCGGATGTCTGCGTGGCCATCGCCGCCGAGCGTTCGCCGCAGCTGTTGATCGGCCTGCTGGCGATCGTCAAGGCCGGCGGCGCCTATGTGCCGCTGGACCCGGACTACCCGGCCGAGCGCCTGGCCTACATGCTGGCCGACAGTGGCGTCGAGCTGCTGCTGACCCAGACCCAACTGCTCGAGCGTCTGCCCCAGGCCGAGGGCGTCAGCGCCATCGCCATGGACAGCCTCAAGCTCGACAGCTGGCCGAGCCATGCGCCGGGCCTGGACCTGCACGGCGACAACCTGGCCTATGTGATCTACACCTCCGGCTCCACCGGCCAGCCCAAGGGCGTGGGCAACACCCATGCGGCCCTGAGCGAACGCTTGCAGTGGATGCAGAATACCTACCGCCTGGACGCCAGCGATGTGCTGATGCAAAAGGCGCCGATCAGCTTCGACGTGTCGGTGTGGGAGTGCTTCTGGCCGCTGATCACCGGCTGCCGTCTGCTGCTGGCCGCGCCGGGCGAACACCGCGACCCCCATCGCATCGCCCAGTTGGTGCAGCAATACGGCGTGACCACGCTGCACTTCGTGCCGCCGCTGTTGCAGCTGTTCGTCGATGAGCCGCTGAGCGCCGAGTGCAGCAGCCTGCGCCGGCTGTTCTCCGGTGGCGAAGCCTTGCCGGCCGAATTGCGCGACCGGGTACTGGAACAACTGCCGAACGCCCAACTGCACAACCGTTATGGCCCGACTGAAACCGCGATCAACGTTACCCACTGGCATTGCCGCAGCGTCGATGGCGAGCGTTCGCCCATCGGCCGGCCGCTGGGCAATGTGATCTGCCGGGTGTTGGACGCCGACCTCAACCCGGTACCGGTCGGTGTGCCGGGCGAACTGTGCATTTCCGGGATCGGCCTGGCCCGTGGTTACCTCGGGCGGCCGGGGCTGAGCGCCGAACGTTTTGTCGTCGATCCGCTGAGCACCGAGGGCACACGCCTGTACCGCACCGGCGACCGAGTGCGCTGGGCAGCCGATGGCGCCCTGGAATACCTCGGGCGCCTTGATCAGCAGGTCAAGCTGCGCGGCTTTCGGGTCGAACCCCAGGAAATCGAAGCGCGCCTGCTGGCCCAGGAGGGCGTGGCCCAGGCCGCGGTACTGGTGCGCGAGACCGCGGCCGGTGCGCAGCTGATCGGTTATTACACCGCCACCTCCGATGTGGAGGAGGAAGAGGCGCAGACCGAGCGCCTGAAAGCCGCCCTGGCCAGTGAGCTGCCGGAGTACATGGTGCCGGCGCAACTGATGCTTCTTTCGGCCATGCCCCTGAGCCCGAGCGGCAAGCTCGACCGCCGTGCCTTGCCGGAACCGCAATGGCAGGTGCGCGAACACGTCGAGCCAGCCACCGATCTGCAACAGCAGATCGCGGCGATCTGGCGCGATGTGCTGGGGCAGCAGCGCATTGGCTTGCGTGATGACTTCTTTGCGCTGGGCGGCCATTCGCTGCTGGCCACGCAGATCATTTCCCGGACCCGCCAGGCCTGCGACGTCGAGTTGCCGCTGCGGGCCTTGTTCGAAGCCAGCGAGCTGGGCGACTTCGCCGAGCAGGTGCGGTTGATCCAGGAATCCGGCAAGCGTAACAAGCAGCCGCCGATCGACAAGGTCGACCGCAGCGCGCCTGTGCCGCTGTCCTATTCCCAGCAGCGCATGTGGTTCCTCTGGCAGATGGAGCCAGACAGCCCGGCCTATAACGTCGGCGGCATGGCGCGCTTCAAGGGCGTGCTGGATGTCGGGCGTTTCGAGGCGGCGCTGCAGGCGCTGATCCTGCGTCACGAAACCCTGCGTACCACTTTCCCTAGCGTCGACGGCGTGGCCCAGCAACGGGTGCACGGGGAAACCGGCGTGCGCATGGCCTGGAAGGATTTCTCCAAGCTGGATGCAGCGGCCCGCGAGCAACGCCTGCAACAGCTGGCCGACAGCGAAGCGCACCAGCCGTTCGACCTGGAAACCGGCCCGCTGCTGCGCGCCTGCCTGGTCAAGGCGGCGGAGCATGAGCACTACTTCGTGCTGACCCTGCACCACATCGTCACCGAAGGCTGGGCGATGGACATCTTCGCCCGTGAGTTGAGCGCGTTGTACGAAGCCTTTATCGACGACCGCGACTCGCCGCTGGAACCGCTGCCGGTGCAGTACCTGGATTACAGCGTCTGGCAGCGCCAGTGGCTGGAGTCCGGCGAGCGTCAGCGCCAGCTGGATTACTGGACCGCGCAACTGGGCAACGAACACCCGCTGCTGGAACTGCCGGGCGACCGTCCGCGGCCGCCGGTGCAAAGCCACCAGGGCGAGCTGTACCGCTTCGACCTCAGCGACGAGCTGGCGGTAAGGGTGCGCCGCTTCAACGCGGAACACGGCCTGACCCTGTTCATGACCATGACCGCGACCCTGGCCGTGCTGCTCTATCGCTACAGCGGCCAGACCGACCTGCGCATCGGCGCGCCGGTGGCCAACCGCATCCGCCCGGAAAGTGAAGGGCTGATCGGCGCCTTCCTCAACACCCAGGTGCTGCGTTGCCAGCTCGACGGGCAGATGAGCGTCGGTGAACTGTTCGAGCAGGTGCGGCACACCGTGATCGAAGGCCAGTCCCATCAGGACCTGCCGTTCGACCACCTGGTGGAAGCCCTGCAACCGCCGCGTAGCGCCGCCTACAACCCGCTGTTCCAGGTGATGTGCAACGTCCAGCGCTGGGAGTTCCAGCAGAGCCGCAGCCTGGCCGGCATGACCGTCGAATACCTGGCCAACGATGCGCGGGCCACCAAGTTCGACCTCAACCTGGAAGTCACCGACCTCGATCATCGCCTGGGTTGCTGCCTGACCTACAGCACCGACCTGTTCGACGAACCGCGCATCGCGCGCATGGCGGCGCACTGGCGCAACCTGCTGGAAGCCTTGATCGAGAGCCCCGAGCAACGCCTGAGCGAATTGCCGCTGCTCGACCGCGCCGAGCAACAGCAACTGCTGGACAGCCTGGGCGTCGAGCCCGGCGAGCACCGCCTGGACCAGTGCATCCATCACCTGTTCAGCGAGCAGGCGCTGCTGCGCCCGGACGCGCCGGCCCTGACCTTCGCCGGGCAGACCCTGAGCTACGCCGAGCTCGACAGCCGCGCCAACCGCCTGGCCTGGATGCTCCGTGAACGTGGCGTCGGTCCGCAGGTGCGGGTCGGCCTGGCCCTGGAGCGTTCGCTGGAAATGGTCATCGGCCTGTTGGCGATCCTCAAGGCCGGCGGCGCCTACGTGCCGCTGGACCCGGAATACCCGCTGGACCGCCTGCACTACATGATCGAAGACAGTGGCATCGGCTTGCTGCTCAGCGACGCGGCGATGTTCCAGGCCCTGGGCCAGCTGCCGCCGGGCGTGGCGCGCTGGTGCCTGGAAGAGGACGGCACGCAACTGGCCAACTACCCGGCCGGTGAGCTGCCCTTTATCAGCCTGCCGCAGCATCAGGCGTACCTGATCTACACCTCGGGTTCCACCGGCAAGCCCAAGGGCGTGGTGGTGTCCCATGGCGAGATCGCCATGCATTGCCGCGCGGTGATCGAGCGCTTCGGCATGCGCCCGGACGACTGCGAGCTGCACTTCTATTCCATCAACTTCGACGCCGCCACCGAGCGTCTGCTGGTGCCGCTGCTCAGCGGTGCCCAGGTGGTGCTGCGGGCGCAAGGGCAGTGGGACACCGAAGAGATCTGCCAGCTGATCCGCCAGCACCGCATCAACATCCTCGGTTTCACCCCGAGCTACGGCAGCCAGTTGGCGCAGTGGCTGGCGACCCAGGGCGAAACCCTGCCGGTGCGCATGTGCATCACCGGTGGCGAAGCGCTGACCGGCGAGCACCTGAACCGCATCCGCGCGGCATTCAAGCCGAGCCTGTTCTTCAACGCCTACGGCCCCACCGAAACCGTGGTCATGCCTTTGGCCAGCCTGGCGCCGGAACAACTGGAGGAGGGCGCCGGCAGCGTGCCGATCGGCACGGTGGTCGGTGAGCGCGTGGCCTACATCCTCGACGCCGATCTGGCCCTGGTGCCGCAAGGCGCCACTGGTGAGTTGTATGTCGGCGGGGCCGGCCTGGCCCAGGGTTACCACCAGCGTCCGGGCATGAGCGCCGAACGTTTCGTGGCCGACCCGTTCAGCACTCATGGCGGGCGTCTGTATCGCACCGGCGACCTGGTGCGCCAGTGCGCCGACGGTCAGGTGGAATACATCGGCCGGGTCGACCATCAGGTGAAGATTCGCGGCTTCCGCATCGAGCTGGGGGAAATCGAAAACCGTCTGCTGGAACATGAGGCGGTGCGCGAAGCGGTGGTGCTGGCCCTGGACATGCCGGGTGGCAAACAGCTGGCCGGCTATCTGGTGACCGATGTCGCTGAGCAGAGTGATGAGCAGCAAGCTGCCTTGCGCGAGGCGATCAAGGCCCAGCTGAAAATCCATCTGCCGGATTACATGGTGCCCACCCACCTGGTCCTGCTGGCGAGCATGCCGCTGACCGCCAACGGCAAGCTCGACCGCCGCGCCTTGCCGGCGCCAGACCTGGAGCTCAACCGCCAGCAGTACGTGGCGCCGAGCAACGAGCTGGAGCAAACCCTGGCCCAGGTCTGGTGCGATGTGCTGAACCTGCGGCAGGTCGGCCTGCACGACAACTTCTTCGAACTGGGAGGCGACTCGATCCTGTCGATCCAGGTGGTCAGCCGCGCCCGTCAGTTGGGCATTCATTTCAGCCCGCGGGACCTGTTCCAGCATCAGACCGTGCAGACCCTGGCCGCGGTGGCCAGCCGCAGCGAGCAGATTGTTGCCGAGCAAGGCTTGCTCAGCGGCGAGTCGGGCCTGACGCCGATCCAGCACTGGTTCTTCGACAGCGAGATCCCCGAGCGTCAACACTGGAACCAGGCCCTGCTGCTGGCGCCGACCCAGGCACTCGATGGGCAGCTGTTGGAGCAAGCACTGCAAGCGGTGCTGGCCCAGCATGACGCCCTGCGCCTGCGCTTTACCCAGGTCGAGGGCCAATGGCAGGCGATGCATCAACCGTTGTCCGAAGCACCGCTGCTGGTGCAGATGCATGTGGCGTCTATGGATCAATGTGTTGCGCTGTTCGCCGAGGCTCAGCGCAGCCTGGACCTGAGCAACGGACCGCTGTTGCGCGCGCTGCTGGTGGACGGTCCGGATGAGCAGCAACGCCTGTTCATCGCCATCCACCACCTGGTGGTCGACGGTGTGTCCTGGCGGGTGCTGCTGGAGGATCTGCAAAACGTTTACCGCCAGCTTGAAGCTCAGCAGACGCCGCGCCTGCCGGCGAAAACCAGCGCCTTGCGCGATTGGGCGTCACGCCTGCAGGCCTATGCCGGCAGCGAGTCGCTGCGCGAAGAGTTGAGCTGGTGGCAGGACCAACTGGCTGGCCCGGCAGCGACGCTGCCGGTGCAGCACGCCCAGGGCGGGCGGCAGAACAAGCATGCCCGGACCCTCAGCGTGAAACTGGATGCCGAGCGCACCCGCCAGCTGCTGCAACAGGCGCCGAGCGCCTACCGCACCCAGGTCAACGACCTGCTGCTGACCGCCCTGGCCCGCGTGCTGTGCCGCTGGACCGGCGAGGCTTCGGCGCTGATCCAGCTCGAAGGCCACGGCCGCGAAACCCTGTTCGACGAGATCGACCTGACCCGCACGGTCGGCTGGTTCACCAGCGCTTACCCGCTGCGCCTGACCCCGCTGGCTATAGAGGAAGCGGCCGGGCAGGGCGCCTCGATCAAGGCGATCAAGGAACAGCTGCGCGCCGTACCGCATAAAGGCCTGGGTTATGGCGTACTGCGCTACCTGGCCGATACGACTATCCAGCAGGGCATGGCGGCCTTGCCGCAGGCGCCGATCACCTTCAACTACCTGGGCCAGTTCGACCAGAGCTTTGCCAGCGACGCGCTGTTCCGTCCGTTGGACGAACCGCTGGGCGCCGCCCATTCGCCGGAGGCGCCGCTGCCCAACGAACTGAGCGTCGACAGCCAGGTCTACGCCGGTGAACTGGTGTTGCGCTGGACCTTCAGCGGCGAGCGTTTCGACCCGCAGACCATCGACGCGCTGGCCCAGGCCTACCTCGGCGAACTGCAGAGCCTGATCGCCCATTGCCTGCAGGACGATGCCGGTGGCCTGACGCCGTCGGACTTCCCCCTGGCGCGCCTGACCCAGGCGCAGCTGGACGCGCTGCCGGTAGCGGCCAGCGCCATCGAGGACGTCTACCCGCTGACCCCGATGCAGGAGGGCATGCTGCTGCATACCCTGCTGGAACCGGGCACCGGCCTGTACTACATGCAAGACCGCTACCGCATCAACAGCGAGCTGGACCCGGCGCGTTTCGCCCAGGCCTGGCAGGCGGTGGTGGCCCGTCACGAAGCCCTGCGGGCGTCCTTCTGCTGGAACGTCGGCGAAGACATGCTGCAAGTTATCCACAAGCCGGGCAGCACGCCGATCGAGTTCCTGGATTGGAGTGCTGTCGCGCAAGACGAGCAGGAACCGAAGTTGCAGGCGCTGCTGAAAAGCGAGCGCGAGGCCGGTTTCGATCTGCTCAACCAGGCGCCGTTCCACCTGCGGCTGATCCGCGTGGGGGCCGCGCGCTACTGGTTCATGATGAGCAACCACCACATCCTGATCGATGCCTGGTGCCGTTCGCTGTTGATGAACGACTTCTTCGAGATCTACACCGCCCTGGGCGAAGGTCGCGAAGCCCAGCTCAGCGTGCCGCCGCGCTACCGCGACTACATCGGCTGGCTGCAACGCCAGAGCTTGGCGCAAGCGCGCCAGTGGTGGAAAAACAACCTGCAAGGCTTCGAGCGCACCACGCCTATTCCGAGCGACCGACCGTTCCTGCGCGAACACGCCGGCGACAGCGGCGGCATGATCGTCGGTGACTGCTACACCCGTCTCGATGCCCGCGACGGCGCGCAACTGCGCGAGTTGGCGCAGCAGCAGCAGTTGACCGTCAACACCTTCGCCCAGGCGGCCTGGGCCCTGGTCCTGCGGCGCCTGAGCGGCGAGCGTGACGTGCTGTTCGGCGTCACCGTGGCCGGGCGCCCGGTGGAAATGCCGGAGATGCAGCGCACCGTTGGCCTGTTCATCAACAGCATCGCGCTGCGGGTGAAGCTACCGGAAGACGGCCAGCGCCTGAGCGTGCGTCAATGGCTGGGCGGCCTGCTGGAAAGCAACATGGAGCTGCGCGAGTACGAATACCTTCCGCTGGTGGCGATCCAGGAAAACAGCGAACTGCCCAAGGGCCAGCCGCTGTTCGACAGCCTGTTCGTGTTCGAGAACGCGCCGGTGGAAGTCTCGGTGCTGGACCGCGCGCAAAGCCTGAACGCCACCTCGGATTCCGGCCGCACCCACACCAACTTCCCGCTGACCGCGGTGTGTTACCCGGGGGATGACCTGGGGCTGCACCTGTCCTACGACCAGCGTTACTTCGAGCAAGCGACCATCGAGCGCATGCTCGGCGAGTTCAAGCGCCTGCTGCTGGCGCTGGTGCAGGGCTTCCATGGCGACATGGCCGAGCTGCCGCTGCTGGGTGAAGCAGAGCAGGACTTCCTGCTCGCCGGCTGCAACCAGAGCGAGCATGACTACCCGCTGGAGCGCAGCTACGTCGAACTGTTCGAGGCGCAGGTGGCGGCCCATCCGCAACGCGTCGCCGCCAGTTGCCAGGACCTGCAATACAGCTATGCCGAACTGAACCAGCGCAGTAACCGCCTGGGCCACGCCCTGATCGCCAACGGCGTGGGCCTGGACCAGCCGGTGGCCCTGCTGGCCGAGCGCAGCCTGGACCTGCTGGGCATGATCATCGGCAGCTTCAAGGCCGGCGCCGGCTACCTGCCGCTGGACCCGGGCCTGCCGGGCCAGCGCCTGGGGCGGATCATCGAGCTGAGCCGCACGCCATTGCTGGTGTGCAGCGCGGCCTGCCAGGAGCAGGCGCAAGCCTTGCTCGACGAATTCGCCTGCGCCAACCGACCACGCTTGTTGGTGTGGGAAGAGGTGCAAGCGGCCGATCATTCGCTGGACAACCCAGGCATTTACAGCGGCCCGGACAACCTGGCCTATGTGATCTACACCTCGGGCTCCACCGGCCTGCCGAAGGGGGTGATGGTCGAGCAGCGCGGCATGCTCAACAACCAGTTGAGCAAGGTGCCGTACCTGCAATTGAGCGAAGCCGATGTGATCGCCCAGACCGCGTCGCAGAGCTTCGACATTTCGGTCTGGCAGTTCCTCGCCGCGCCGCTGTTCGGCGCGCGGGTGGACATAGTGCCGAACGCCATCGCCCATGACCCGCAAGGTTTGCTGGCCCATGTGCAGGCCCAGGGCATCAGCGTGCTGGAAAGCGTGCCATCGCTGATCCAGGGCATGCTTGCCCAGGAGTCCATCCACCTCGACGGTCTGCGCTGGATGCTGCCGACCGGTGAGGCGATGCCGCCGGAGCTAGCGCACCAATGGCTACTGCGTTACCCGCAGATCGGCCTGGTCAACGCCTACGGTCCGGCCGAGTGCTCGGATGACGTGGCCTTCTACCGCGTCGATATGGCCTCGACCCGTGGCAGCTACTTGCCGATCGGTACGCCGACCGACAACAACCGCCTGTACCTGATGGATGGCGCGCTGGACCTGGTGCCGCTGGGCGCGGTGGGCGAGCTGTGCGTCGCCGGTACCGGGGTCGGTCGTGGTTATGTCAGCGATCCGCTGCGCACTGCCCAGGTGTTCGTGCCCCATCCGTTCGGTGCCCCGGGCGAACGCCTGTACCGCACCGGCGACCTGGCACGGCGTCGCGCCGATGGCGTGCTGGAATACGTCGGTCGCATCGACCATCAGGTGAAGATCCGTGGCTACCGCATCGAGCTGGGGGAAATCGAAGCCCGCCTGCACGAACAACCGGAAGTCCGCGACGCGGCGGTCGGCGTGCAGGAAGGGGTCAACGGCAAGCACTTGGTGGGCTATTTGGTGGCGAGCGACTCGGTGCTGAACCCGACGGAACGCCTGGAGCGCATCAAGCAACGCCTGCGCGCCGAGCTGCCGGAATACATGGTGCCGCTGCACTGGCTGTGGCTGGAGCGCCTGCCGCTCAACGCCAACGGCAAGCTCGACCGCAAGGCCCTGCCGGCCCTGGAGATCGGCCAGCTGCACAGCCAGGACTACCTGGCACCGCGCAGCGAGCTGGAGCAGACCCTGGCCGAGATCTGGGCCGAGGTGCTCAAGGTCGAGCGGGTGGGCGTGCGCGACAACTTCTTCGAACTGGGCGGGCATTCGCTGCTGGCCACGCAGATTGCCTCGCGGGTGCAGAAAACCCTGCAACGCAACGTGCCGCTGCGGGCGATGTTCGAGTGCAGCACGGTGGAGGAACTGGCGCAGTACATCGACAGCCTGGCGAGCAGTGAAATCAGCGAGGAGAAAGTCGATCGCTTGAGCGATCTGATGGCGGAGCTGGAGGGGCTTTAATCAGCGTCGTCAGCTCTGGCCCTATCGTGGGCAAGCTGGACACCCCAATCGGGCGCCATGATGGCGCCCAAATCTGAACCTTCACCTGGCAGGGCCTTACCATCGAGGTCCTGCTCACTTCCGGCTGGCCCGAGTGCCATCGCCACCTCTACGGCTATCCGCTGCCAATCTTCGAAGTTTAAAAAAACGTGGTCCTTCGGGTTGAATTATTCATCTTCGCGATCAGGGCGATTCAGTCTTTCACTTAGAGTGATTCGAGTTAATCCATCTTCCAAATTTGACTTTTGACACTAACTTTAGTTGCTATGCTCTTACAGTGGGTGACTGTCAAAGTCATTGCCACGCCAGCAATAATGGCAGATCGTTATTTTGGAGTTTTTATGGACATGGAGCTGTTTGAAGCGAGCCATTACCAAGCCCCCGAGACACCAAAACGCCATTGATGTTCTGCTTGCACGCCTCCAGTTATTTCAACGGCTATGTTTCGGAGAATTAAAATGTCCAATGAAAAGTTTGACCGCGTAGCAGCGAATCTGTCTGTTGCCGATATAAGCACTGCAATAGCTTCCGGTTTGCAAAGAGCGCTTGATGCTCGTGGAGAAGCGTTGCGCGATAAAATTCTTATTTATGGCGGAAGGATTGACTTCAACATTCAAGTACTCCCCCAAAGCGCGGTAGGCGAGCTCAAGGAAGTTGCCAATATTGGCAAGGTCTAGGTTTTTCGGCATTTTTTCGTCAAACCAATAGGGACAGAAGGAATGCTGGTGGAGGGAATAAAATGCCACCCAAATCGTTGGAAAAATCCCGCCGATTGATTGAGAACGGTCGAAATAAAGAGCTTCTGTGCCCAAGTGCTCAGCCGGACTGGGAGGGAGCGAAAATATTCGGGGTGGTGAATGGCACGGTGGCAGCTCCTGAAGTAGCTTACCTTTCACAAGCAATACCCATGACCAAAGAGCTGGCTGAATCAACAGTCCCTGTCAGTCCGGCAGAGGTATTTCGCATTTCCGCACCCTGTGCGGAAATGCGATGCCAGCACTACAAGGAAGGAGGCTGCCAGCTTGTATCGCGCACCGTAGATAAATTAAAAACGGTAACAGACAAACTTCCCCGTTGCTCGATAAGAGCCTCCTGTCGCTGGTGGAATGAACAGGGGCCCGATGCCTGTTTTCGCTGTCCGCAAGTTGTAACCAACAGTTTTTCCCAGGACGAGATGATCATTATTGCGGCAACCCCGATATAGCTCAAAGTGTCAGTCTCGTTGAAGATGAAAGGAGTCTGAACAACTTGTACTTGCTGATATGAACTTTGCGTCTATTTACCACTTCTGGAGGGGAGTCGAAGGGACCGGCTGTGCCGCTCATCGATATCTCACTCAAGGGTGTCGAGGGCATACATATCGTTCAGGCGTTCAGCAGCCTACATGGATTCCATCATCCTCTGTAGGAGCGAGCTTGCTCGCGAAAAACCTCCAGGCTTGCACGGCCCTTAGGACTTGTCCGATTGACGGCAACCCTTCACCGGCACAGTCTACCGAGGCTTTTTTCGCAGCCCACCTGACAGGAGACAGTTGATGCCCTTCGCGACTATTGATGGACAAGCCCTTCACTACCTGGACCAGGGCAGCGGCCCCGCGGTGCTGCTGGCCGGCAGTTACCTGTGGGACCTGAACATGTGGGCGCCGCAGATCGAGGCGCTGTCCAAACAGTACCGGGTGATCGCCCTGGACCTGTGGGGCCATGGCCAATCCGGCGCGCTGCCGCAAGGTACCGCCTCGCTGGACGACATCGCCCGGCAGGTGCTGGCGCTGCTGGATCATCTTCAGATCGAACGCATCACCCTGGTCGGCCTGTCCGTGGGCGGCATGTGGGGCGCGCGCCTGACCCTGGCGGCGCCGCAGCGCATCAATGGCCTGGTGCTGATGGACACCTACCTCGGGGTCGAGCCCGAGCCGACCCGCCAGTACTACTTCTCGTTGTTCAAGCAGATCGAAGAGACGGGGACCATCCCGTCACCGCTGCTGGACATCGTGGTACCGATTTTCTTCCGTCCGGGCATCGACCCGCAGTCGGCGCTGTACCAGGACTTCCGCGCCGTGCTCGCGGCACTGCCCAGCGAACGCCTGCGCGAAAGCGTGGTGCCCATGGGCCGCATCACCTTCAGCCGCGCAGACCTGCTGTCGCGCCTCAACCAGCTGGACCCCAAGACTACCTTGCTGTTGTGCGGCGACCAGGACAAACCGCGCCCGCCTTCGGAAACCAAGGAAATGGCTGAGCTGATTGGTTGCCCTTACCAACTGGTGCCGGAGGCGGGGCATATCTCCAACCTGGAGAACCCGGCGTTTGTCACCGAGGCGTTGTTGAAGTTTTTGGCGGAGCGGCATTCCTGCTGATCCCACGGCCACCACCCGACCCTCTGTTATAGTCGCGCCCGGCGCAGGTCCAAGCACCTGCGCCGGGCGTTTTCATTCAGGGACAGGGCCATGACGGAACACATTCACTGGCGGGATATCGAGGATCTGGCTGGCAATTGGAACGGCCTCGGGGTGGACGTCAAGCGCCCGGCCAGCGGCAAGCCGAACCTGCGCCTGCTCAGTGGCAACAACCGACGCATGCAACTGGTGCTGGGTGACCAGACTCTGCTCTGGGGCAGCATGTCCCGCTGCCTATATGGCGTGTGGCTGGTACGCAATCACCTGCTGGAGCAACTGCCGCAAACCCTGGTGGGGCCCATCGATTCGCCCCAGGTGGAGCAACAGGTACGCCTCGACCCGGCCCTGCGCCTCAAGGCCTGGAGCCGCTTCTTCGTCCAGCAGTTGATGCAGCACCAGCCGGAGTTTTTCTACCCCGGCTACTGGCTGGTACGGGCCCTGCGCCCGGAATCCCCCAAGCCGATGCGGCCGTTGCTGAGCGGCACCGAGGCCTGGTACTTCAAGGGCGGCGAAGACGCCCTGAGCCATATGCCGCAGTGGGCGATCCACGGCCGCAACATCCTCGACAACCGGCAACCCGGCGCGGCGCGCTGGGTCGAGTTGGGCGAGAGTGGCGGCGCAGTGGTTGGCCTGCATGCAGTGGACCCGCATTCCGGGCGCCTCAAATGGTGGCGCAAGAAAGCCCGCGAAGGCAGCTTGCCGCCCATCCTGCTGTGGTACGTCAGCGGCCTGAGCTGCCACCTGATTCTCGATGGCCATTACCGCTTGCAGGCGGCCATCGATGAAAACGTTGCACCGGAGTTCCTGGTGCTCAGCTCGCCGCGGCTCTTCAGCTATCGCCCGAACCCGCAAGAGCAGCAGAAGGTGCTGGGGGCTTTGCAGATGCAGATCCAGCGCAAGAACCTGGAGACGGTGCGCTTCAACCAACTGCTGATCAGCACCTTCGATGACCGTCCGTATCACGGCTTCGGCAGCCAGTCGTGGGCCGGGATTGCCTCGGAAAAGGTCTGGGTCGATCAGGTCAGCGGCCTCCTCAACGAACGAGGAGACACGGGCGAACTGGAGAACATCCTTGCCCGCGAAGCGCCGGACGAGTTCGCCTGAGCCTTACGCACAAACGCCGAATTCTGCCCCGCCCCTGTAGCCGCTGCCGCAGGCTGCGATCGGGCTGGGCGGCATTCCGACGAAGCGGCCGCAAACCAGGCAACGGTATTTTGCCTGACACACCGCATGGGCAGGTTTGGCGCCTGCTACGCAGTCGATCGCAGCCTGCGGCAGCGGCTACGGTGAGGCGTTTCGCTTTCTTTTGTAAGGCTTTTCCGAGAAACTCCCACGCGCTTGAGTGCGCCTGTATGCGGGGCTAGGCTGCCTGGGTCATCGCCAAATCGATGGCTTGGACGTGCAAGTCCGGTTCCTGTTAAGGCGCATAAACGCTTAGCCATGCTTGAGCGTTTTTATGTCCGCTGTGTTATGGCGGCCGTGCGCGGGAGATCCTCGGATCTGCTGGGTGTCCTAACAGGCCCGGTCTTGCACTCCGCGTGCGGCTGCCACCCTGATTCGCGTGCAAGCGAACGGTGTCAGCTCCTTTCTTCTGTAGGAGCTCAACCATGAAAAAGCTAGTCCCCGATCCACCCATCGATTCCCCCAGCACCTACCGCTACCCCGAACTGAAACTCGCCAACCAGGCCCTGCGCCAGTCTTTGGCCGAGCAACCTGTCGAGGCGCTGCCATTCGCGTCCTTGGCCACCACCGCGGCGGTGCGTGTCACCCCGGATTCCTTGTTTCATGTACGCGAAGGCATTAGCGCCGAAGAAGCCCTGGTGCATGTGTCGCTGCTGCTCAAATGCGCTGAAGAAGTCAGCGATGAAATCACCGAACGCGGCAGTGGCCTGGAGCGTGGGTTGATCTGGTCGATGGTCCATTCCGTGGAAATGGCCAGGGCGGTGGTGGATGCGTTGCTGGATGGGCGCGGCGCTCGTTGAACCGATACTGTTTTTGAAGTGTTCATCCTGAGCGGGCTCGCCCCCACAGCGACCTGATCGTTGTTTCACAATCAGGTATCCGTGGGGGCGAGCGCGTTCACGAAATATCTTCAGGTCGGCGTCAGGCGCTGACGGTGTTCAACTTGAGGTCTGTTCTTCCAGAGCATTCAGCTTTGCCAGAAATGAAGCAGGCCCCATTCTTTGCAGCGGGAATTTGCCGCGACTCACCGCATCGAAATAGCGCAGCGACCCCCAGAGCTCAAAATCCCCCACCAGATAGACCCGACGTTTGGCCCGGGTGAGGGCAACGTTCAACAGATTAGGCTTGGAGGCGGCCCACTGCGCCGCTCCCGCATGCTCGGGGTCTGCCCCCAGCAGCATGAACACGGTGTCTTGTTCTTTACCCTGGAAGGTATGCACGGTGCCGATGGAGGCTTTCAACCACTGCTTCAACTCGTCCGCGGGTAATTTCGGGCGATGGTTGGGCCTGGCCCAGGCCGCTGCGCGTATGGCTTTTTGCAGGGCCAGGCGCACGGCTTTGAACGGCGAGATCACGTACAGCTGCGGCAGTTCTCCATCGCGCAGGTACAGCTGCCCGAGAAGATCGACCATGAACGCGATCTGCCTGGGGACGACCTGTTTGTGTTCGACATTGCCAGGGATATCGACCCAGCAACTGGAGCTGTACACCGGGGCGTCCTGTGCGGCGTGGGCGTTGGGCAGGCCAAAGACCATCTTGTTACCGTAGGCGATCTGGTTCGACAGGCTGAACATGGGTTCGATGCAGCGTCTGTGGACCCTCAGCGGGCTGCCGATCCACAGCTCTTCGTCGGTGTCGTTCTTGAACACGCTGCCATAGCGATTGTTCTGGTCCGCCAGGCTCTGGACCGACACGCGATTGGGGGCGAAGGCATCGTTTGCCGTGTGCGCCGATAGCTGGCCCAGGGTCTTGACCAGGCGTTGCGGCAGGGTGAAGACCGGCTCGATTTGCAGGGGGTCGCCCACCACCATGGCGCGCTGCGCCCGCCACAAGGCACCGACGGCGGCCTGGGGCACGGCTTGCCCTGCCTCGTCGATGTACAGCCAGCCCAGAGAGCCGGCACCCAGCCCACGGAACTGGTTGCCAAAGGAGGCAAAGGTGCTCGAGACCACCGGGATCACCATGAACAGGCTTTGCCAGAGCACCTGGGTCAGTCGCTCATCCTCGGGTGTCTTGTTGCTCAGCAACAGGCTGATGGCTGCAAGGTTGGCGCTGAAACCCTTGCCGTTCGAGCCTGAGGGCGCTACCTCGGCAAGCCAGGCCTCATGCAGGGTCAACGCCGCGGCGAACAAGGTCGAGCGCAATCGATTGAGTGCGGCATCATGCCAAAGCCCATTTATCTGGAAGTCGCTGTTCTCCAGTTCACTCAGCTGGCCTGGCAGGTTCGGACGGCCCAGGCGGCTGGCAAAATCGTCCAGGCATTGGCACTTGCTGTGCCATTGCGCTTTACGGGTGTCGAGTTCGCTTGCACAGAACAGCAATGCGGTTTGCGCGCGTTCGAGTTCCGGCACGAGGCTATTGTTCAGAAGGCTTTTCGCGCGGTTGATCTCTTCATGCGTCAGACGCTGGAGCCGGGCATTTTCCAGTTGTTCATTACGGTGGGTTTTAGCTGCTTGAGTATTGAACAAGCGCTTCCACCAGACCGGACGACTGCGATCTATCAGGCGCTCCAGTTCCTGCAGGCTGCTCAGATGTTGCGCCGATGCTTGAAGTTGCTGTTGCTGGCGGTCGAGGGCTTGCTGGGCGGACGCCTTGGTCTGTTCGGCCTGATTGAATGACTGCTGTTGAGGGTGCAGGAAGGCCGGCTCATCGGTAGCCGCCATTTCTTCCAGCAGGCTGGCGTAGCGGGCTCGCTCCTCCAGCGCCTTGCTGACCTCCTCGTCGGCTTTTTTGAAGGCTGCGCAGGCATCCTTGAAGGTGGGGCCTTTATAGTCATCCACCCATTGCCGAATCGTCAGTGGTCGATTGGGTTCGGTGGAGTCTACCGGGGCGAAGAACATGCGCTCCTGCAGCACCTTTCGGTTGTTGCTATTACCGAGGGCGGCGCAGATCAATCCCCAGGGTTTGTCCTCATCGGACAGGGGGCTGATGCTGCCATCGCTTTTCTGGGCAGCAATCTTGTGGGCGACCGGTTGCAGGTACTGCAGGTTGTTCCAGCATTTTCCCAGGGATTTGCGTTTGGGCAGGTCCCGGGAAATGTTTTCCACGGCGGCATTGTTGGAGGAGGCCACCACCATTTCATAGCCGGTCAACTCAGGTTTGAGCGCGCGGATGGTGTAGGTATTGGGCATGCCCTTGAAGGTGACCTGCGGTTTTTTCCCGCCAACAAAAGCATCTTCCGCCTCGCTGTATCCCGCCAATACCCGAGCTCGACGAACAATGTTCTCGGCGAACATGTCGCGCAATAACGTCGTTTTGCCTGTCCCGGGTGGTCCGTTAACGGAGAACACCCCGCTGTTTTCCAAGGTGCCGAGCGCGGTATTGATCGCGAACTGTTGCATCAGGCTCATGGCATGGCCGGGCTCATCCGGCCAATGCCCGGGGTTTATGCATTGCGGTTGCAGGGCCTGATAAATGGCCGTGCGGCCATGATCGGTATACAGGTCGATTCTTTTGCCCGGGTTGGCTTCGCTCAGGTACTGAAGCAAAGGCAGCGGCTGTTCTCCGCGCTGCAAGCTGGCGATCGCACGCTCAATGTCTTTTATGAAAAAGCTGTTGAGTATGTCGATCTCGGTATCGGGTTCCTCTTCGTCCTCGACTTCCGTTGCCTGTGCCGCAGAGGGTTGCGTGAGTGGTTTCTCGACCTTGGGCTGGGTCAGCACTTGAATCAATGCGACAGCGGTACCGCTGTTCTGCTCAGGTGTGAAACTGGCCCAGTTGCACAGCAGTTGATGCAAATGCATGACTTCCTCGGCCATCAAGGCCGGGTCATCGTTTTGCTGACGCTGTCCATGGAAGTTGTGCAGCAGTTTGATCAACTGCTCCTTGGCGTCTTCGAAGGCTTGATGGCCAAGAGCGCCAAGCCCTTTGCTCACCGTTTGCCCCAGGGCCCAGGGAGCCGTCGACAGTGACACTGCATCCAGTTGCGGGACGGCTTGAGCATTGAGCTTGATCTTGGCAAAGCACGTCAGCCCTTCAAGCTCCACCCGTTCCTGCTCTTCATAGAAGGTGTTCTCGTCTACCGATAAAGCGGCCAGGTGCGGTTCGCAAAGAGCTGCAATGACGGAGGCATCAAAAACCCCGATGTAGAGGTTGAAGCCTTTGATTTGAAGGTCGTCAGGTATGGAAAAGTTACGCCAGTGGCTGTCCTTGCTCTGCTGGAGATCTTCCTGGGTGAGCCATCGGGTCTCCCATTCCTTGAAGTCCTCGACATATTTTTCGAGGGCATAAGGTAGAAAGAATTCCACCTTGTGCCAGTAGTCGAGAATGTCTAAAAGCCTAGCTTGTCCTTGAGCTGTCAAAACGTTACTTCCCTGTCTACGTGAATAAAGGCAGTAGTGTAACGCCGTCAGTAAGGCTAAAGGCCATTAGTGGTCAGGTCTGGGCGTATCCCATTCATTTCGGCCCGAGAATCTTCACCAACTTGCCCGGCGCCGGCGCACCTTGTTGCTGTTGCAGTTCGCCCTGGTCGTCCATGTAGAAGATCGCCGGGGTGGCGGACAGCTCCAGTTCGTCCATCAGCGCCATGTTGGCGTCGAGCTTGGCCTGGACTTCGGCGGGGATCTTGTCCAGGGGTTTGAGGCTGCTGCCCTTGCCGGCTTTTTCGTGGTCCTGCAGGGCTTTTTGCGGGTCCTTGGCCGCGAGCAGGGCGGCGGATTTGCCCGGGCTGTCCTCGCGGATGATGCCGACCATGATGTGCCGCAGCTGGACCTTGCCAGCGTTCACCCAGGGCCGTGCCTGTTCCCAGAACATGTTGCAGTAGGGGCAGTTGGGGTCGCTGAACAGGTAGACCACGCGCGGTGCGTCGGCCTTGCCGTCGGCGATCCAGTTGCTCTTTTCCATCTTGGCCCAGACGGCCTTAGCCATCGGCGCATACACCAGTTTCTGCAGCGGTTCGGCGCTCAGGTCCTTGCCGTCGGCGTCGTACAGGTTGCCCAGCAGCACATGCTTGCCATCCGGGGTCAGGTACAGGGCCATGCCACGGTTCTGGTACTGCGCGGCATAACCCTTGAGGCCGTCCGGGGCGTCGAAGCTGCCGACGATCTTGGCGCCTTTGGCTTCGATGTTCTTGATTGCCAGGGGCAGTTCTTCGGCGTGCAGCAGCGGTACCTGGAGCAGGGCCGCGCCCAGGGACAGGCTCAGCAGGTGGCGGATGAAGGGCATGGCAGTTTCCTTGAAGGGGCGGCCTGCGTGGCCGTGGTCGAATGCGGTCGGTCGAAATGTTCCAGGGCGCGGGCCAGGCTGGCCTCGGACAGCTCGCCGAGGTGGCTGCCGAGCATGCGCCCGTCAGCGCTATAGAACAGCGTAGTTGGTAGCGCCATGGAGCCCACGGCCTGGCCCAGGCGGCCGCTGCCGTCGAACAGCACGTTGTTCAGGTTCAGCTCCTGGGTGGCCAGGAAGGTGCTGACGCTCTGCATGCTTTCGGCCTGGTTGACGAACAGGAAGGTCAGGTCCGGGCGCTGCTGCTGGGCTCTTTCCAGCACCGGCATTTCCCGGCGGCAGGGCGGGCACCAGGTGGCCCAGAGGTTGATCACCAGGGGCTTGCCCTGGTAGCTGGTCAGTTGCACGGTATTGCCGTCGGCATTGCGCAGGGCGATTTCCGGCAACCGCGTGCCTTGTTCGAAGATGCTCAGGGACAGGCTGGCGAGCAGCCAGAAGGCCAGGCCGCTGCCGACCCCGGCGCCCAGCGGCCTGCGCAGGGCCGGGCGGCGCCAGCCCCAGGCGAGGGCGGCCAGCAGCAGGACGATCACCCCCGGCCAAGGCAGAAAACCGCCATCGCGCAGGTCGATGATCAGCCACAGGTCGTGGCGGTAATGCTTCCAGTAGGCGACCACGAAGCCGATGCGCGCCGCCAGCATGCCCAGCAGGAACAGGCCGAACAGCACCGATTCCGGGTTCTCGCCACCGCGCTTGGCGACTCGCCAGCCGACAAAGGTGGCTAGCGCCAGGGCACTGATCAGCAGCAGGTGGTTGAGCGCGATGGCAAAGGTGCCGATGGTAAAGGTCAGCATCAACGGGCTTCTCGGGTAGCGGTCCAGCGTTGCAGGAAGCCAGCGGCGTCTACCTCGCCGGTAATCCGCTGGCTGCGTCGTTCTTCGCCGTCCGGGCCGATCCACAGCAGGCTCGGCGGCCCCGGCACTTTATACCGGTTGAGCAGCTCGCGGCTGGCGGCGTTGTCGGCCGTCACGTCCAGGCGCAGCAGGCGCACGTCCTTCAGGGCCTCGAGGACCTGGGGTTGGCCGAACACCTGTTTCTCCATGATCTTGCAGGACACGCACCAGTCAGCGTAGTAGTCCAGCAGCACCCACTGGCCCTGGGCCTTGGCAGTGTCGAGGGCGCCTTGCAGGGCGGCCGGGTCCTTGACGGTGGTGAAGGCGTCATGGGCGCTGACCGCCACCACGGCATTGCCGCCGCTGTAGACCTTCAGCGGTCGCCACAGGTCGTCGCTGCCACCGGCGGCGCCCACCAGCAGCAGGCTGCCCCACAGACCGAACACCACTGAACCGGCGCCGAACAGGTGGCCGGCACGCCCGGCCGCGCGCATCTGATGCCAGGCGGTGTAGGCCAGGACCAGCGCCAGCGCGCCCCACAAGCCGATCCACAGCGACTCGTCGAGCACCGGGCGCAGCAGCACGATGGCGGTGCCGAGGAACAGGAAGCCGAACACACCCTTGAGCAGGTTCATCCACGGGCCGGGCTTGGGCAGGAAGCGGTTGCCCACCGTCACCAGCAGCAACAGCGGCAGGCCGATGCCCAGGCCCATGACGAACAGGATCAGCCCGCCGTGCAAGGCATTGCCGCTTTGGGCGATGTACAGCAGGGCGCCGGCCAGCGGCGCGGTCATGCACGGGCCCACCAGCAGGCCGGACAGGGCGCCGAGCACCCCGGCGCCGACCAGGCTGCCACCGCGGCGCGAACGGCTGGCGTTTTCCAGGCGGTCGCGCAGGGCCGCCGGCAGTTGCAGCTCGAAGAAGCCGAACATCGGCAGCGCCAGGATCACGAACACCGCGGCAAAGCTGCCCAGCAGCCAGGGCTGTTGCAGCAGGGCTTGCAGATTGGCGCCGAGCAGCGCGGCGAGCACACCCATGGAGGCATAGACCAACGCCATGCACACCACATAGCTGCCGGCCAGGGCGAAGCCGCGACGCGGGCTGGCGCCGCTGCCTACCACCAGGCCGGCGAGGATCGGCAGCATCGGCAGCGAGCAGGGGGCGAAGGCCAGCAGCAGGCCGAGGCCGAAGAACACCAGCAGGCTCCAGCCCAGGGCCCGCTGTTGCAGGCCGCTGGCCAGGGCCTGGTCGCTGGCCTCGGTGCTGGCTCCGGAGGCGGCCGGGCTGCCGCCCAGGTCCACTTCCAAAGATTGCGGCGGGTAGCACAGGCCGGCGTCGGCGCAGCCTTGCCAGCCGAGCTTGACCTTACCGGTGGCGCCGGCGGGGATTTTCAGTTCCAGGCCCTGGCGATACACCTGCTGCGCACCGAAGAATTCGTCGCTGTGGGCCTCGCCCTCGGGCAGCGCCGGTTTTTGCGCGTCCGCCAGGCCGTCGAATCTCAGCCGCTGCTGATACAGGTAATAGCCGTCGGCGATCTGCCAGAACAGCTGGGTTTCCCCCGACGCCAGGCGTTCGGAGGTGAAGACGAAGGCTTTGCCGACCGGGAGAAAGTCGGGTTTGACCTCGAACGGGTTGTTACCCGCCTGGGCCAGGCCCGACAGCAGCATGAACAACAGGATGAACAGACGACGCATGGAAAAGCCTTAAACCGGTGCAAGTGGGGGGCACAATGGCCGATGGCGATTAACCGATGATTAACCCTGCACGCCTTGTGACACTGGCGGTGCGGGCATAATGTCGGCTTAATCGGCGATAGTTTTAATGCACCCCTTTTCTACAGGTTTCACCATGCACGTACTGGTCTGTGAAGATGATGAACTGATTGCCAGCGGGATCGTGGCCGGCCTCACGGCCCAGGGCCTGACGGTCGAACACGTGGCCACCGCCTCGGCGGCGCGGGCCATGCTCGGCGTGGCGGAGTTCGACGTGATGGTGCTCGACCTTGGCCTGCCCGACGAAGACGGCCTGAAGCTGCTCAAGCAACTGCGCCACAACGGCCTGGAAATCCCCGTGCTGATCCTCACCGCGCGGGATTCGGTCACCGACCGGGTCGATGGTCTGCAGGCCGGTGCCGACGATTACCTGCTCAAGCCCTTCGACCTGCGGGAACTGGCGGCGCGCCTGCATACCCTGTTGCGCCGGGTGGCGGGGCGCAGCGTCAACCTGATCGAACACGGCCGCCTGACCTACGACCCAAGCACCCGCGAGACCCTGCTCGGCGGCCAGCCGGTGGACCTGTCGCGGCGCGAACAATCGCTGCTCCAGGCGCTGCTGCACAACCGCGGCCGGGTGCTGTCCAGCGAGCAGCTCAAGGACAGCGTCTACGGTTTCAACGATGAACTGGAAAGCAATGCCCTCAACGTGCACATCCACCACCTGCGGCGCAAACTCGGCAACGGCATCGTCGAGACCGTGCGCGGCCTGGGCTATCGCCTGGGGCCGGCGGATGGCGGGGAGGAGTCGTAAGTGATGAGCCTGCGTTTGCGCCTGAGCCTGACCATCGGCGCGGCCTTTGTGCTGATCTGGGCGCTGGCCGCGGCCTGGATGTTCAGCGACTTGCGCAACCAGATGATGTTTTCCCTCGACCAGCGCCTGGTGGCTTCGGCGCGCATGGTCGCCGGTCTGCTGGAACAATTGCCGCCCTTGTCGAGCAAGGGCGAGGGCACCCATTTCAGCGCCGAACAGTTGAACATTCCCGGGGGCATGGCCTGCCAGGTCAGCTCCCTGCGCGGCGAGATCCTCGCCCGCAGCCATAACCACCCCGACGAAAAGCTCGAAGCCGAACGCCTGGGCTTTCACGACCAGATGATCGATGGCGTGCGTTGGCGCAGCTTCACCCTGGCCCGGGGCGACCTGCGCATCACCACCGCCGATCGACAGGTCGAGCGCGAAGCGCTGAACATGTCGGTGCTGCTGGCCGCTTCGGTGCCGGTCGGCGTGGCGTTGCTGGGTTGCCTGTGGTTGTTGTGGCTGGGGATCGGCCAGGGCCTGGCGCCGCTGAACCGCATGCGCGATGCCTTGATGCGCCGCAGCGCCGACTCCCTGGAACCTTTGCAGATCCACCCACTGCCCAGCGAGTTGCGGCCGTTGCTGGAAACCCAGAACCAGCTGTTCCAGCGCATCGGCAAGACCATCGAGCGCGAGCGCCGCCTGACCGGTGACGCCGCGCACGAATTGCGCAGCCCGCTGACGGCGATCAAGACCCACCTGCAAGTGGCGCGCATGACCGAAGGCGTGGCCCGCGATCAATCCCTGGCGCGCGCCGAAGAAGGCGCCGACCGTCTGCACCGGACCTTGGAGCAACTGCTGTTGCTGGCCCGGGTCGAGGGCAGCCTGTCGTTCGAGGACGGCGTGCAGTGCAATGCCGAACAGGTGGCGAAGACCGCGATCCAGGACGCCGCCAGCGGTGCCCGGCAGCGGGTCCGGCTGCACATCGACGAACGGGTGTCGGCGGCGCCGCTGGAAATGCCCTCGGTGCTGGCCATCGCCGCGTTGCGCAACCTGCTGGACAACGCCCTGCGCCATACCCCGAGCGATGCGCCGGTGGAGCTGAACCTTGAAACCCTCGGCAACCGGGTGCGCTTCCAGGTGCGCGACCATGGCAGCGGCATTCCCGAGGATGACTTGCAGCACCTGACCCAACGCTTCTGGCGCAACGGCCAGAGCACCGGTTGCGGCCTGGGCCTGGCCATTGTCCAGGCGATTGTCCAGCGCTGCGGCTGCGTGCTGCACTTTGACAGCCGGCCGGATGGCTTGCGGGTCGAGTTGACCATGCCGTTGCAATCGGCCTGAGGGCCTTATCGCGGGCAAGTCGGATCGCCGCCCGCTCGCTCCTACAAAATCCTGTGGGAGCGAGGCTTGCCCGCGATGACGTCTTGATGTTCGCCACCACCTTCGCGGTTGATACGCAATAAACCCTCTCCCGGGTGTAAATCCTCTCGTCGCTGATGCGTTTCCAGAACAGGAAAACCTGCGAGTGCGCGCTGAACCGGCTGCGTACCTGTGTGGTGTGCGGTTTCGCTCAACTCATCAGCGTGAGGATTCGAGAGATGTCAGTTGCTACCAGCCTTGTCGACGATCAGCCCGCGCGGACCAGTGCCGCGCCGGCCGAGACGCTTTACCAGTTCACCGAATCGCCGTTGCTGGCCCGGCAGAACCAGCAGGAGTCCAATGCCCGCAGCTACCCGCGGCGCATTCCCCTGGCGCTCAAGCGGGCGCGCGGGATTCATGTCGAGGACGTCGAAGGCCGGCGCTTCATCGACTGCCTGGCCGGTGCCGGGACCCTGGCCCTGGGCCACAACCACCCGGTGGTGATCGAGGCCATCCAGCAGGTGCTGGCCGATGAGCTGCCGCTGCTGACCCTGGACCTGACCACGCCGGTCAAGGACCAGTTCGTCCAGGACCTGTTCGGCCTGCTGCCGCCGGCCCTGGCCGCCGAGGCGAAAATCCAGTTCTGCGGCCCAACCGGCACCGACGCCGTGGAAGCGGCATTGAAGCTGACCCGTACCGCCACCGGCCGCAGCACTGTGCTGTCGTTCCAGGGCGCCTACCACGGCATGACCCAGGGCGCCCTGAGCCTGATGGGCAGCCTGGGGCCGAAGCGGCCGTTGGGTGCACTGCTGACCAACGGCGTGCAGATCCTGCCGTTCCCTTACGACTACCGCTGCCCGTTCGGCCTGGGCGGCGAAGCGGGGGTGAAGGCCAACCTGAGCTATCTGGAAAACCTGCTGAGCGACCCGGAAGCCGGCGTGCAACTGCCGGCGGCGATCATCGTCGAGGCGGTCCAGGGCGAGGGCGGGGTGATTCCCGCCGACCTCGACTGGTTGCGCGGCGTGCGCCGCATCACTGAAAAGGCCGGCGTGGCCTTGATCGTCGATGAGATCCAGAGCGGCTTCGGTCGTACCGGCAAGATGTTCGCCTTCGAGCACGCCGGGATCATCCCGGATGTGGTGGTGATGTCCAAGGCCATCGGCGGCAGCCTGCCGATGGCGGTGGTGGTCTACCGCGACTGGCTCGACACCTGGCTGCCGGGCGCCCATGCTGGCACCTTCCGAGGCAACCAGATGGCCATGGCCACCGGTTCCGCGGTGATGCGCTACCTCAAGGAGCACAAGGTGCCCGAGCATGCCGCCGCCATGGGCGAGCGTTTGCGCGAGCACCTGCGGATCCTGCAGCGCGACTTCCCGCAGATGGGCGACATTCGTGGGCGTGGCCTGATGCTGGGGATCGAGCTGGTGGACCCGGCCGGCGAGAAAGACGCCCTGGGCCATCCGCCGCAGTTCAGCCGCTTGGCGCCGCTGGTACAGCGTGAATGCCTCAAGCGCGGGTTGATCCTGGAAATGGGCGGGCGCCACGGCAGCGTGGTGCGTTTCCTGCCGCCGCTGGTGATCACCGCGGCCCAAATCGACCAGGTGGCGGATATTTTCAGCCGGGCTTTGGCGGCGGCGGTCGCCAGCCTCTAATTTTCCACAGGCCTCGAACGTTCCTTATTCACAACCGCTGCGCGTTCAGCGCAGCGAGCCTTACAGCGATGGAGACACGTAATGACTTCAGTATTTGACCGCGAGGACATCCTCTTTCAGGTAGTGGTCAACCATGAGGAGCAGTATTCGATCTGGCCGGACTACAAGGCTGTGCCACAAGGCTGGCGCACCGTGGGCAAGAGCGGCTTCAAGAAGGAATGCCTGGCCTACATCGAAGAGGTGTGGACCGACATGCGCCCGCTGAGCCTGCGGCAGAAGATGGACGCCCAGGCGGCCGCCAACTGATTGTGACTGACACAGGCCTGTAGCCGCTGCCGCAGGCTGCGATCGACCCGGGCCGCGTTCGGAGAACGGTCGCTGGCGATCTTGAGATCGCCGAAGCCCTGGCGGGCTTATCGCAGCCTTTGGCAGCGGCTACAGGGAATAAAAAAGCCCGCTGGATCTTCAGGTCCAGCGGGCTTTTTTGTGGGCGTCAGATCGGGCGTTTGATGGCCTGCAAGGTGTAGCTCAGTGGCAGGCGCAAGGGCGCTTCCTTGAGGTGCCATTCGCCTTGTTCGTCACAACGCATCTGCCCGGGCAGGGCGTCCCAGGGGATGCTCTGGTGTTCCACCAGGCCGCTGATCTGCAGGCCGTGTTTGAGCAGCGCGCTGACGATTTCCCCCAGGCCGTGGTTCCATGCATGGGTCACCGTGGCCTTGAGCGGCCGGTCGGTGCTGACGTAGGTGCTGTCGTCGTCCCACACCAGCGGTTCGCTGTGCTCGAAGTAGGGCAACTCCACCAGCAGCGTATCCTCGCGCCTTTCGTCCAGGGCCCAGAGCATCGGGTGGCCTTCGCGGATAAACAGCCGGCCACCGGGCTTGAGCAGTTCGCTGACATTACGCGCCCAGGTATCGACGCTGGGCAGCCAGCACAGGGCGCCGATACCGGTGTAGACCAGGTCGAACGCGGCCTTGGGCAGCACCTCGGAGGCTTTGTAGACGTCGGACTCGACGAACTCGATAGTCGTATCCGTGCGCGCCATCAGGTTGCGGGCTTCGGCCAGGGAGGCGGGGGAGAAATCCAGCCCGGTCATCCGCGCGCCGAGGCGCGCCAGCGACAGGGTGTCGGTGCCGATATGGCATTGCAGATGCACGCCGCGCAGGCCGCTGATGTCGCCCAGCAGCGGCAGGTCGAAACGCACCACCTCGGACAGGTGCCGCGGGTCGTCGACAAACATCTGTACCTGGTAGTCCGGCGAGGCCGCGTGCAGCGGTGCGCGCTCGTCCCAGTTGGCCTGGTTGAGCTTGAGGTAGTCACTCATGAGGGGCTTCCTGTCCGTTCGATGGGAGAGCAGCACCCTAGCACCGGCGAGACGGGCGATTCTTGGGGGAATTTGTAAGCACTGGCAGGCGCCTGTAGCCGCTGCCGAGCCTCAGCGAGGCTGCGATCGCCCGCGGAGCGGGCGCCAAGCCAGACAACCCCACACATCAGACCGGCGTCCGGTCCACGGGGCTGCGCCCCGATCGCAGCCTGCGGCAGCGGCTACAGGAATCGCGGTCGTGCCCCTGTCACCCATTCAGGACTTGGCGTTCAGCGCCGTGGTCACCTGCTTGATGTTGTTCTCCAGCTCCGCCAGCGGGTCGGCGCTGTCGGTTTGCAGCACCAGCAACTGGCTGCCGGCGGCGCTGATGGCGGCCTTGATCGCGTCGGACGGCTGGCGGTGATGCAGGACGATGGCCACGTCGTTGTCCTTGAGCCGGGCTTGCAACTGCTGCAGCGCTTCGGCCGTCCACTCGTTGTCGGCGCGGGCGTCGACCTCCAGCAGTTCCAGGTTGAGCCCGCTGACCAGATACCCGAAGTGGTCGCTGAGGCTGAGCACGCTGAGGTTGTCGGCGTTGGCCAGTTGCCCCTCGGTATCGGCGCTGAGCTTGAGCAGGCGTTGCTTGAGGCTGGCCAGGTTGGCGTCGATCTTCGGCTTGGCGGCGGGGGCCAGGCGCACCAGGTCGGCGGCCAGCACATCGGCCATGCGCCCCAGGTTGTTGCTCGACAGCCACGGCTGGCTGCTCAGGCCATCGCTCTTGCCAGGTTGCAGGGCGACTCCGGGCAGGGCGCCGTCCACCGGGCGCGCGGCATCGACTTCGACGATGCGGATGTTGCTGCGCCGCGCGTTGGGGTACAGCGGGTCGTCCGGCCAGATCGAGCGCAGGCCGATCACCGCGTCGGCGTCGAGGGCCAGCTTGTGCAGCGCCGGGGCGCCGCGGCCGGTGAAGTAGGCGGTCTGGCGCGAGCCCGGCAGGTTGTCGGGGGCGGCGCGTTCGAGCTGCACATTGGTGCCTTGCAGCAGCAACTGGCCGAGGCCGAAGGTCACCGGTAGCGAGGCCAGTACGCTCAGCGGCTTGTGTGAGCTGGCGCTGTGCAGCGCCGTGGTGCCCAGGCTCTGGTTGGCGGTGACGCGCATGGGTTCGAAACGGTCCGGCTGGGCCAGGGCCGGAGCGCTGCTCAGCCCGCCGAGGGCCAGGGCCAGGGCGATGGTCAAGGGTGGTGTCAGGTGACGTAGTGAACTGTGCATTTATCCGATATTCCCTTTGAGGCTGGGGACAATGCCGCGGGCAATGGCGGCCAGGGCGAAGGCGACACCGGCCACCAGGATGATTGCGGCGCCGGAAGGCACCGGCAGGTCGAAGAGGATCGGCAGCAGGATGCCGCACAGGGTGCTGACCGTGGCGATCAGCACCGAGATCCAGAAAAAGCCCTTGAGCGACTGGCTCAACAGGCGCGCGGCCGCCGCCGGAATCACCAAAAGGGCGCCCACCAGGATCGCGCCTATGACTTTCACTGCGGCCACGGTGATCAGGGTCACCAGGATCACGAACAGGTAGTCCAGGGTCTTCACCGCGACGCCGCGCACCGCCGCCAGTTGCGGGTTGAAGCTGGCCAGCATGATGCGGTTGTACAGCGGCAGGCTCAGGCCCATCACCAAAGCGCCGACGATCAGCAGCACCAGCAGGTCGTTGCCGTTGACCGTGAGCACCGAACCGAACAGCACGTTTTCCAGGATGTGCACGTTGATCTTGCCGGCGAGGATCAGCAGCAGGCTGGCGCCCAGGGCCAGGGACACCGAGAGGAACACGCCGATCAGGGTGTCCGGCGCCAGGCCGGTGCGGTTGCGCAGGTAGTTGAGCAGGATGCCGAACAGCAGGCAGTAGCCGAACAGGCTGCCGTACGGGCCGGTGTAGGGCTCACCGAGCAGAATGCCGATGGCCACGCCAGTCAGGGCCGCATGGCCCACCGCTTCGGAGAAGAACGCGAAGCGCTTGACCACCACCAAGGTGCCCAGGCCGCCCAGCACCGGGCCGATGAGCAATCCGGCGAGCAGGGCGTTGACCACAAAACCATAGGCCAGGGCTTCCGGCAGGTAACCGGAGGAGGCCCAGCCCTGGATCATCAGACGAAAGGCTTCGTAACTCATCAGGCAACACTCCCGCTGACGACGTCCGCGCTGCGCGGGTGGGTGGAAAACAGCGTCAGCAGGCGTTCCGGGGTCAGCGCCTGCTGCGGCTGGGCGTCGAACAGTACTCGGCGATGCAGGCCGGTGACCCGGTCCGCCAGGCGGCCGACCGCTTCCAGGTCGTGTTCGATCCACAGCAGGGTGATCCCGGCCTGGCGCCAGTCGCCGAGCAGGCGCTCGAAGACCTGGATGCCGGCCTCGTCGAGGGCCGACATCGGTTCGTCCAGCACCAGCAGTTGCGGCGCCGGGATCAGCCCCTGGGCCAGCAGCACCCGCTGGCGTTCGCCGCCGGACAGGGCGCCCATGCGCCGCTTGCGCTTGTCCTGCATGCCGACCCGTTCCAGGGCCTCGCCTATGGCCTTGGCGTAATGCCGGCTGAGGCCGAGGAAGGCCGGGCGGCGCTGGCACATGGCGGCCATGAAGTCGTCGACGGTCATCGGCAGGCCGCGATCGAATTCCAGGGCTTGCGGCACATAGCCGATCACCCCCGGTTCGCCCGGCCATTGCAGGCTCAACTGGCCCTGGTGGGGCATCTGCCCGAGCAGGGTCTTGATCAGCGAGCTCTTGCCGCCGCCGTTGGGGCCGACCAGGGCATGCAGGGTGCCGGGCTGCACCTTGAAGTTGACGTTATCGAGGATGGTGGTGCTGCCCAGAGTCAGGCTGACCTGGTCGAACTCGATGGACGGGCCGCGGGCCAGGCTGTGCAGGGCGGTCATGCGCCGGCCTCCTGGATCGCCCGGACCACGGTGTCGAGGTTGCCGGCCATTTCCTTCTCGTACTTCTCTGCGCTGTAGTCGCCATAGGAAATGTGCGACAGCGGGTACAGCTTGACCCCGGACTCGCGCTGGATGGTGTCGACGTAGGTGGACGGGAAGTCCATCTCGGAGAAGATCACCTTGACGTCCAGCTCACGCAGTTGGTCGATGGTCTTTTTCAGCTGGCTCGGGCTGGGCTCGATGCCGTGGGCCGGTTCGACCACGGCGGTGACTTCCAGGCCGAATTCGCGCAGCAGGTAGTCGTAGGCGGCGTGCACGGTGGCCACCCGCAGGTCGGCGTTGGGCGCCTTGGTCAGCTTGGCCAGGGCGTCGGCGCGCATCTGCCGCAGGCGCTTGCCGTAGGCGCGGGCGTTCTGGGTGTAGGCCTTGGCGTTGGCCGGGTCCATCTTGCCCAGCTCGCGGGCGATGTTGTTGACCTGGGCGATGGAGGCGCTGATGGACAGGAAGGTGTGCGGGTTGACCACCTTGCCGGCGCCGCGCGCGGCGATGCCGGTGGCGGCCAGCAGCGGCACGTTCTGGTTGGACTCGATCACCGGGATGTCCGGGCGTTCGCTGGCCTCGATCATGCGGTCGGCGAAGTCGTCGTGGCCGACGCCGTTGAGCACGATCACGTCCAGGGTGCCGATGCGCTTGATGTCTTCGGCGCGCGGCTCATAGGCGTGGGGGTTGAAGCCGGCGGGAATCAGCGGCACGACGTCGGCCTTGTCGCCGACGATGTTGGCCACATAGCTGTAGTAGGGGTGCAGGGTGATGCCGATACGCAGGCGCTTGGCCTGGTCGGCCGTGGCGAGAGGGCTGAGCAACAGGGCGAACAGGCTGACCAGCAGCACCCGCAGGAACGGGCGGCGTTGAGATGAAATAGGCATGGGCTAGCAGTCTTCTCTCGGGTGAATGCGTGGGTTCAGTGGCGATGCTGGCGGGTCACTCCGGCATCGAATTGCGCGACCACCTGCTGCCAGCCGGCACTGGCCAGGGCGGCGTCGCTGAGGTCGTCGGGGGCGGCGAGGGACGGGCCGCGGTTGAGCCAGATATCCGGGGCGGCGGCCGGGTCGGCAGCGATACGCATCAGCAAGGAACCGGCCACTGCGTTGTCCTGGCTGAGGCCGACATAGGCCTGTTGCCGCAACTGCCAGACATGCCCACCACGGCTCACCGAACTGGCGTCCTGGGCAAAGGGCGCGAAACCTTCCTCGGCCAGTTGCTCGGGCGTCGGCAGGGCCTGGGCTTCTTCGCGCAGCAGGCGGATTTCGTCGAGGGTCACCCGCAGGTCGGCGTACAGGCCCTGCTCGCCGGCGGTGAGGTCGCGGCGGGCGTCCAGTTGATGGCTGTCGACGCTCGCCACTTCGCGGGTTTCGCCGCGCCAGAGCACCACGGTGCCGGCCACACTGAGGATCAGCAGGCACAACAGCAGGACGTAGAGGGTTTCATGGCCGGCGCCGGCCGGGCGCACGACTTGGCTGGTGGAGGTGTTCATGGGGCCTCGATGTCGGCTTGGTCGATCTCGACCACGTGGCCGGGGCCGGCGTCGAACAGCACATAGAACTCGGCGTCGGGTTTCTTGAAGGTCAGGGTGGAGTCGGCGCCCAGCTTGCCGGGCACCAGGATGGTTTCGTCGTAGCCGATCACGTCCAGGGTCACCCCCGGGGCGCCGCTGCCATCGGAGAAGCCGCCGGTGCAGCGGATCTGCTCGCCGTCGATCTGCTTGCACTCGCACATCGGGTTGTGGGCCAGGGCGCCGCCACTGAACAGAGTGCTGGCGAGCAGGAGCGTGCCGGCACCGAGCAGGCGCAGGCGGGCGGTGGGTACAGCAATCATGGTTTGCCTCCTTGTTTGTTCAGCCAGGCGAGGGTCGCCGGGGATGCCTGGCCCAGGGGGATGGCCGCCTGGTGCATGCTGCCGTCCCAGCCTTCCATGGTTATCCACAGCTCGGCGTCGGCCTTGGTCTTTTCCGGAACGGGCAGGCTGGCCCCCATGCGGTATGGGGTGCCGAAGAAAATCACCCCGGCGGCGCGCAGGCTGCGGGGTTTGCCGATGCGCAGGTAGGTGGCCTTGACCTGATCGATGCAGGCGTCACACAGGGCGGCATTGAAGCCTTTCATATAACCGGCCGGCCCCTGGAGTTGCGGCGCTTCGTTACGCAGTTCGGCCAGGCGCAGGCTCCAGGGGCCGACTTGCACTTCGCCCACCTCGCGTTCGCCCAGGCCGCTGTCGCCACGGGCCAGCGCCGCGTCGGCAAAGTACTTGGGCATGAAGCCAAGGGGGATCAGCAACAGCAGGATGTTCAGGTGGAAACGCCATTTCAGCCAGAACTGGCGCAGGGGCGAAACCGGCATTGGGTTATCTGTCTTGCTCACAGGTTGCCCTCCGGCGTGTCGCGGTGCAGGGCCGCAACCGGGCGCTGGGCGAGGGTGGGGCGCGCGGGCTTGTTGCTGCGCTTGAGGGCGGCGGCGGTGGCCAGGGCGGTGCGTTTGGTCCAGATCAGCAGGCCGCTGAGCACCATCATGCTCAGCAGCAGGCCGAAGAAGAACCAGATCAGCTTGATCCAGATGCCGCCGAAGTCACCGGTGTGCAGCGGGCGCATGGACTCGGTGACGAATTCCAGGGCCGAGCGATGGGACAGCAGGTGCGTGGTATCGACCGAGCCGCTGTAAGGGTTGAGGTTGGCGGTCTGGTACATCAGCGGGTACCAGCCGCGGCCGCCGATGAACAGATGGCTGTAGGCATTGCTCGGCAGCATGACGAAGCCGACCTCGAAGCCCGAGATCTGCTGGGTGGCGATGCGGATGGCTTCATCGACGCCGATCATCGGCGCCGGGCTGCCGTCGGCGGAGGTGGGCACGTTTTCGCGGGCGATCACCGGCACTATGGGTTCGCTGGAGAGGGTGATCTGGTTGTCGCTGAGGATTGCCTCGATCAGAAACCAGGTGCCGGTGATGGAGATCACTGCGATGAACCAGATCGACCAGATGCCGCTCAGGCGATGGAAATCGCCCCAGAAAATCCGCGCGCCGTGGCGCAGGCGCAGGGTCGGCTTGAGAAAGCCCTTCCAGAACTTCTTGTAGACCACCAGGCCCGTGACCAGCGACGCCAGCATCGGCAGGCCAAGCAGCGATACCAGGTACCAGCCCCAGCTGTAGCCGTTGGTGAAAGGCACCAGCCACCAGCCATGCAGGGCACGGGTGAAGGCCTGGAAGTTGAACTGCGGGCTGACACCCTGGATGACCCCAGTGTACGGATTGACGTAGACCTCGACGGAGCGGCCATCGGGGTAGTTGACGCCCACGGTCAGGGCGAAATGCGTTTCGTCGGGGGTCCTGATGCTATTGACCAGAGTCTGCGGTTCGGCCTGTTTGATGGCCTTGACGATCTGGTCATAGCTCAGCGGTTGGGCGTCGCCTGTGGGTTTGCTGGCGCGGATGTCGGGGTTGGCCAGCCAGACGATTTCCTGGCTGACCACGGCCAGGGTGCCGGTGACGCAAACGATCAGCACAAAGAACCAGATGGGCAGCGCCAGCCAGCTGTGAACGAGAAACCAGATTTTCGAGCGGGACTTCTTCGACATTGAGCACGCGTCTTGATTCGAGGAGTGGAGCCGCGGGCGTCTGCTGAGCCCGGAGAGAAACCCGCGGCGTAGCCTTCGCCAACGCGACCTGCTGCATCTAATTAAGACGAATGAGAATCGTAAATCCCGAAAGACGATATGAAAGTAAATGTTTCCGCGCGACCAATGGCGTGCAAAAGGCCGGCGCTGTGGGGCGTTGGGGGGGCGCTATCGCGGGCCAGCCTCGCGCGCTTCTTCTGTAGGAGCGAGCGGGCGGTGATCCGACTGGCCCGCGATCAAGGGTTTTCAGGCACAGGGCTTATCCCTGCTGTTGAAACATCTCCATGGCCCGCTGCTTGATCTGCTCTTCGCTCAGGTCTTCCTTGCGGGTGGCGAGAAACCACAGGTGGCCGAACGGGTCTTTCAGGGTGCCGCTACGGTCGCCGTAGAACTGGTCCTTGACCTCGGACACCACCTGGCCGCCGGCGGCGATGGCCTGGGCGAACTGTTTGTCGACGTCGTTGACGTACAGGTGCAGGCCGACGGCAGGCGATTTATCGGGATTGCTCAATGGGCCCTGATCGCAGGGTGTTCCCAGCATGATCGGGCAGTCGCCGATGCGCAGCTCGGCATGGCCGACACTGCCGTCGGGCATGTCCAGGCGCATGACCTGGATGGCGTCGAAGGCATTCTTGTAGAACTCGATAGCCTCGGCAGCCTGGGTAATCCCCAGGTAGGGCGTGATGCTGGGGTAACCCTCGGGGATGGGTTTGACACTCATCTCAGTTCTCCTTTCTTGTCTGGGTGTTCGTCGAAGTGAACCTGGCCGGTTCTCCGGTCGGTTCACTATAGGCCCGGGTAGCCGGCAGCCCGGCGCGGGCCGACGAGGTGTTGCTCGGGCAACAGTCCTGGGTGTTCGGTGGCCAACAGCGATCCAGCAATTTGCCCCGAAGCCTGGGGGCGTGAGTCCTTTGGTGGGCACAAACCCTTGAATTTGGGGGTAAATCTTCCGGCACAGAAGCTGCAGTGAGCCTGGCAACCTTTAATTCGCCCGAGAGCGTTGTATGCCTGTCTTGCCTGAATCTGCCGAGTACTCCATTCACTCCCCTAATGCCCATGTGATTGGCGATGCCGCCGAGGCCCTGGCGGTGGCCGAGCGGGTCGCCGCCGTCTTGCTGGAGCAGGACGCCGAGCGCGACCGCACGCGCCAGGTGCCGGCCGAGGTGGTCGACCTGTATTCCAACAGCGGTCTGTGGGGTATCAGCGTGCCGAGGGAGTTTGGTGGTGCCCAGGTGTCCTATGCGGTGCTGGCCCAGGTGATCGCGATCATTTCGGCGGCCGACCCGTCGCTGGGGCAGATCCCGCAGAACCATTACTGCCTGCTGGAGGACATCCGCCTGCAAGGCAGCGCCGAGCAGCAGGCGCACTTTTTCACCCTGGCGTTGCAGGGCCATCGTTTTGCCAATGCGCTGTCGGAAACCGGCGGCAAGAACGTGCAGGACATCCAGGCCACTGTGCGCCGCTCGGGGGAGGGCTATCTGATCAATGGCCGCAAGGGCTACTGCACCGGCTCGCTGTACGCCCACTGGCTGGCGGTGCTGGCCCTGGACGAAGAGCAGCGAGCCCAACTGGCGTTCGTCGAACGCGGCACGTCAGGGCTGGCGGTACTTGACGACTGGGACAGCATGGGCCAGCGCACCACCTCCAGCGGCACGGTACTGGCCCAAGACCTGCGGGTCCCGGCGTTCAACCTGTTCCCGACCTATCGCTCCTATGAGACCCCGACCCTGGCCGGCCCCTTTGCCCAGCTGACCACTGCCGCCATTGACGCCGGCATTGCCCGTGCGGCCCTGCGCGACACCATTGCCTTCGTGCGGCAGCACGCCCGGCCGTGGATCGACGCCGGGGTGGAAAAGGCCAGCGAAGATCCGCTGACGATCATTCAGGTCGGTGCCCTGGACATTCGCCTGGAGGCCGCCGAAGCCCTGCTCGAACGCGCTGGCAAGGTGCTGGATGCGGCGCGTTCGGCGCCGGATGCGGAGAATGTCGCCCAGGCGTCGCTGGCGGTGGCCAGGGCCAAGGTGCTGACCACGGAAATCGCCCTCGAGGCCAGCAACAAGCTGTTCGAGCTGGGCGGTACCCGCTCGACCCTGAAACAGCACAACTTCGACCGCCACTGGCGCAACGCCCGGGTGCACACCCTGCACGACCCGGTGCGCTGGAAATATCACCTTGTCGGCAACTGGCTGCTCAATGGGGTCAAGCCGCCGCGTCACGACTGGTCCTGAGCCATGGCCGAACTGTTCAAGAACATCTATTGGGCCGACATCGGCCAGGCCTGCCTCGACACCCTGAGCATGCTTGGCGCGGCGCTGGGTTTTACCGTGCTGCTGGGGCTGCCGCTGGGGGTGTTGCTGTTTCTCACCGGCAAGCGCCAGTTGCATGAGTCCATGGGCGTCTACCGGGTGCTGTCGGTGCTGGTGAACATGCTGCGTTCGCTGCCGTTCATCATCCTGCTGATCGTGTTGATCCCGCTGACCACGCTGCTGGTGGGCACATCCCTGGGGGTACCGGGGACCATTCCACCGCTGGTGGTGGGCTGCACGCCGTTTTTCGCCCGGCTGGTGGAGACCGCACTGCGCGAAGTCGATCGCGGCGTGGTGGAGGCAACCCAGGCCATGGGCGGCAGTACCTGGCAGATCATTCGGCACACCCTGCTGCCCGAAGCTCGTGGCGGGCTGCTGGCGGCGGTCACGGTGACGGCCATCGTGCTGGTGGATTACACCGCCATGGCCGGGGTGATCGGTGGCGGCGGGCTCGGTGACCTGGCGATCCGCTACGGCTACCAGCGCTTCCAGACCGACGTGATGGTGGTCACTGTGGTGCTTCTGCTGGTGCTGGTCCAGGCCCTGCAAATGACCGGCGACCGCCTGGTGGCGCGCTACAGCCGGCGCTGAACTCATTAGCGAAAACCAAAAAACATGGCCCTACGTGCGCCCCACGACGGCTGTCTGTATCTGCCTTAGGAGCAACCCATGAAAAAGACCCTGGCCCTGTTGGCCGCTGTGCTGTCCTTGAGCGTTCACGCCAACGAGAAACTGGTGGTGGGCGCTACCCCGGTGCCCCACGCCCAGATCCTCGAATTCGTCAAACCCGAGCTGGCCAAGGAAGGCGTGGACCTGGACATCAAGGTGTTCACCGACTTCATCCAGCCCAACCAGCAACTGGCCTTGAAGAACCTCGACGCCAACTACTACCAGTACCGGCCGTTCCTCGATGATTTCAACAAGACCCGGCACACCGACCTGGTGCCGGTGGTCGGCGTGCATATCGAGCCGTTCGGCGCCTATTCGACGCGGATCAACAGCATTGCCGAACTCAAGGACGGGGCCAGCGTGTCGATCCCCAACGACCCGGTGAACGCCGGCCGCGCCCTGGTGCTGCTGCACGAAGCCGGGCTGATCAAGCTCAAGGACCCGAGTAACACCCTGGCCACCCAGCGCGATATCCTCGACAACCCCAGGCACTTGAAGATCCGTGAACTGGAAGGCGCCTTGCTGGCGCGTTCGGTGAGCCAGGTGGACCTGGCGTTCGTCTTCGCCAACTACGCCCTGGAAGCCGGGATCGACACCAACAGCGCATTGATCGTGGAGAAGGGCAAGGATCTGTACATCGAGTTCCTGGTGGCCCGGCCGGACAACATCAAGGATCCGGGCATCCAGAAACTGGCCAAGGCATTGAACTCCGACGCGGTGCGCCAGTTCATCCTGACCCGCTACAAGGGCCAGATCGCTCCGGGTTTCTGAGTCAGCCCTTGCTGTGCGGTGCGTCTGTGAGGACGCCATCGCGAGCAAGCTTCGCTCCTACGGGGGCGACGGGTTGCGGGATCAGTCGGTTTCCAGCAATTGTGCGCCCGGGCCGCGTTCGCCCAGTTGGTCGCCCTGGTTGCGCAGCGGGCAGTCTTGCATCGACAGGCAACCGCAGCCGATGCAGCCATTGAGGCGGTCGCGCATCAGGGTCAGTTGCTTGATCCGTTCATCCAGCTCATGGCTCCACTGCTCGGACAACCGCTTCCAGTCGGCGGCTGTCGGTGCGCGGTGGTCCGGCAGGCTGCGCAGGGCCTGGCCAATCTCGGCCAGGGGAATGCCCAGGCGCTGCGCCACCTTGATCAGCGCCACCCGGCGCAGCACTTCCCGCGGATAACGGCGCTGGTTGCCGGCGTTGCGGTTGCTCTTGATCAGCCCCTTGGTTTCATAGAAATGCAGCGCCGTGACCGCTACGCCACTGCGGGCGGCCACTTGGCCGACGGTGAGTTCCTTATGCATGGTTTCGGGGCTGAGCATGCAGCGCTCCTGCGGGTGGGGAATGAGAAAAGTTGCTTGACCTTTACTTAACTGGAGGTTTTACCCTGCAGGCCTTCGAATCACAAGATTCCGTTTATCCGTCAGTGGGGACTCGCCATGCGTGCGCTTGAGCAAAACCGCAGTTTTACGCAATTGATCGAATTCGAAATCGAACCTCATCAGCAATCTGGCCTGGTGTCGGCGCTGTCCGAGCAGACCGAGTGCCTGGCCCAGGGCTACCCGGGGTTCCTGAGCGGCAGCGTGCTGGCCAGCGACGACGGCCGGCGGGTGCTCAACTACCTGCAATGGCAAACCCGGGAAGCCGGCGAGGCGGCTTTCCAGAGTTTCGAGAAGGGCGAACAGGACTTCTGGCACCTGATCCGCGCCTATCAGGCCAAGACCGTGACTTTCGGCTCGTTCCAGGTGGTGCGCAGCATCGAGCGCAGCCCGGACAACGCGCTGCACTGCCGCTTGGCCAGCTAGATCGACAGTTGCAGGGTGCGCTCGTGCTGGCCAGGTTTTTCCAGCGGACGGCGCTTGTTCACCGCCAGTTCGCCGATCTTGATCAGCCGGGTGCGGGTGACGTTGCGGCTCAGGCCCAGCAGGTTGGCGGTGTGCACCTGGTTGTAGTGGCTGAAACGGTAGGCCGCGCGCAGCAGCGCATCCTCGACCTTTTCATGCAGGGCGCCGGCCTGTTCCTCGAAGAGTTTGTGGAAGGCCCGCTCCAGCAGGGCTTCGGCTGAGTCGTCGTGGCTGTGATGGCTGTCGTCCTGGCGTTCGATGCGCATGTTCGACAGGCGCAGGTCGTCGCGCTCGATCACGCCGTCGCGGCAGATCAGCAGGGTGTGGTGGATGACGTTTTCCAGTTCGCGGATATTGCCCGGCCAGCTGTAGCTGCGCAGCTTGTGCTCGGCCTCGCTGCTGATGGTCACGGCGCCGTAGCCCAGGCGCTGGCTGTAGGCTTCGATAAAGTGCCGGGTCAGCGGCAGGATGTCGCCGGGGCGTTCGCGCAGCGGGCTCAGTTCCAGGCTGACGACGTCGAGGCGGTAGTACAGGTCCTCGCGGAAATGCCCGGCGTTGATGGCCTTCTCCAGCTGCACATTGGTCGCCGCCAGCACCCGCACATCGATGGGAATGCTTTTTCGCGAACCCAGGCGCACCACTTCGCGCTCCTGCAACACCCGCAGCAACTTCACCTGGATCGCCATCGGCAGGTCGCCGATCTCGTCGAGGAACAGGGTCCCGCCATTGGCCTCTTCGAACCAGCCGGCCTTGGCGCTCAGGGCGCCGGTGAAGGCGCCTTTTTCATGGCCGAACAGCTCGGCCTCCACCAGCGACTCGGAGAACGCACCGCAGTTCACTGCCACGAACGGTCGGTTGCGCCGGGCGCTGAGATTGTGGATATGGCGCGCCACCAGCTCTTTACCGGTACCGGTTTCGCCGATGATCAGCACGCTGGCCTCGCTCGGCGCGACCTGCTGCAGATGCGCCAGCAAGGCCTGGGATTTCGGGTCTTCGAATACCTGGGCGGTGGCCCGGATCGAGGTGGCCAGGGCGGGCGAGGGCGGTAAGGTCAAAAGCTGCATGGACAAGCTCCGGGAACAGAAGGCTAGGAATAGAAAGTCGGGGTCGGCAGGGACTGGTTCAGGGCCCAGTCGCCCAACTCATGGAGTTTGTAATCCACCGGGTCGTGCAGGGTTTGCGTGCGCAGGTTGCGCCAATGCCGGTCCAGGCGCAGGGAGGCGTGGGTGGAGCGGGCGCCGGTGACCTCGAACAGGCGGCTGCACAGTTCCAGGCCCTGGCGCGTGGTGGCGACCTTGGCGGTGGCGATGGCCGTGGCCAGGTGGCCGCGTTCTTCGGCGCTCAGGTTCGGCCCCTTGGCCCAGGCCTTGTCCAGCAGCTCCGCGGCGCGCTCCACCAACAGGCGCATGCCTTCCAGGGCCACCCAGAAATCACCGTAATGGCCCAGCACATAAGGGTCCTGATGGGCCTCTTGCGCGCTGGACTTATGCCAGGGCCGGGTTTCGGTGAGGGTGTACTGGCGGGCTTCTTCAAAGGCCCCTTCGGCGATGCCGAGGAACATGTGGGTGAAGGTCAGCTGGGCGATCAGCGGACGCAGGCAGGCAAAGGGCGTGCTCAAGGGACCCGGGTCCAGCAGCAGCTCCGATTCCTCGACCCGCACCCGCTCGAAGCTGGCGCTGCCGCTGTCGGTCTGGCGCTGGCCCATGTTGTTCCAGTCGTTGTGCAGGGTGATGCCGCTGCGGCCGCTGGGGATGGCGGCGATCAGCAGCTTGCCGCCGTTGCTTTCGTCGACCGCCGAGGCGATGAGCATTTCCGAATCGCTGGCGCCGGAGCAGAAGCTTTTCTTGCCGGAAAACTCGCGCCAGCCGCCAAGGTTCTTCACCAGGGTACGGGTGTCCAGCGGGTTGAGGGCGTTGCCCCAGAACCAGTTCTTGCGCGCGGTCTGTTCGAACCAGGGTTGCCATTGTTCCGGGCGGGCGAACAGGCGCACGGTGGCCAGCATCAGGTGATGGAAGCCGAAGACGTGGGCGATGGAGCTGTCGACCTTGGCGAACTCGCGGACGATGTTCAGGGTCTCGCTCCAGCTGGCGCCGAGGCCGCCGTACTGGGTGGGAATGCTCAGGGCCAGCAGCCCGCTCTGGCGCAGGGCGTCGCGCTGGGCTTTCGGGGTTCCGCCGCGCTCGTCGCGTTCGACGGCGGTCAGGGCAAACTCGGCCGCCAGCTGGCGGGCGGTCTGCAAGGGGGACAACAGGGCGCTTTGCGGCTTGGCAGTCACGCGGTGTTCCTCGTTCGGGGCCGGTTGTTGGGCCGTGAAATCGGTGGGGCTATCGGGAAGAGCGAGCAAGCTGCAGATTGTTTCTGTAGGAGCAGGGGGGACGCCCAGTTCTTGCCCGCGATAGCGTTCTGTCGGGCGACCCGGGTAGCAGGCCGCCACGGCCATCAGCCTCCAGCCACTTTCGCCGGCAGCACATCATTGGCGATCATTTCGCCAAACGGCCCGGTGAGGTTGGTCACACCACGTCCGGCCAGGCTGGCGTAGGGTTCCGGCAGCAGCGGGAACACCAGCTCGGCAAAGCGATAGGCTTCTTCCAGGTGCGGGTAGCCGGAGAAAATGAAGCTCTCGATCCCCAGGTCCGCGTATTCCTTGATCCGCGCCGCCACCTGCTCGGGGTTGCCCACCAGCGCAGTGCCGGCGCCGCCCCGCACCAGGCCGACGCCGGCCCAGAGGTTGGGGGCGATTTCCAGGTTGTCGCGCCGCCCGTCGTGCAAGGCAGCCATGCGCCGCTGGCCTTCGGAGTCGAAACGCGAGAAGGATTTCTGCGCGGCGGCGATGGTTTCGTCGCTGATGTGTTCGATCAGCTTGTCCGCGGCCTTCCAGGCCTCTTCCGAGGTTTCGCGCACGATCACATGCAGGCGGATACCGAACTTCACCGTGCGGCCATGGCGGGCGGCACGCTCGCGCACATCGGCGAGTTTCTCGGCGACGGCGGCTGGTGGTTCGCCCCAGGTCAGGTAGACATCCACCTGTTCGGCGGCGAGGTCATGGGCGGCGTCCGAAGAACCGCCGAAATACAGCGGCGGATAGGGCTTCTGCACCGGCGGGTACAGGGCCTTGGCGTTCTGCACATGCAGATGCTTGCCTTCGAAGTCCACGGCTTCGCCTTGCAGCACCCGGCGCCAGATCCTCAGGAATTCGTCGGTGACTTCATAACGCTCGCTGTGGCTGAGGAAGCTGCCGTCGCCGCGGTTCTCGTCGGGGTCGCCGCCGGTCACCACGTTGATCAGCAGGCGGCCGTTGGACAGCCGGTCTAGGGTGGCGGCCATGCGAGCCGAGACGGTCGGCGAGATGATCCCCGGACGAATCGCCACCAGGTAGCGCAGGCGTTCGGTCAGGGGCACCAGCGCCGAGGCGATCACCCAGGAGTCTTCGCATGAGCGCCCGGTGGGGATCAGTACGCCGTGATAACCCAGGCTGTCCGCGGCCTGGGCCACTTGCTTGAGGTAGTTGAGGGTGACCGGGCGCGCGCCCTGGGTGGTGCCCAGGTAATGGCCGTCGCCGTGAGTCGGAAGAAACCAGAAAACATCCATGACAGGTCCTTAAGCGATTTTCAGCAGATTTTTCGGATGCACGCCGAACAGGGGCGCGGCGCGTTCTGCCGCAAGGCGAATGCGGGCCTTCAAGGGCTCGCTGGTTATCTGGTAGTTGGCGAAGTCGGCCTCGGTGGCATAGACCCCGATGGGCAGGGTCAGGGCCTGGAAGAAACTGAACAGCGGCCGCAACTGGTGATCCAGCACCAGGGCGTGACGCTCGCTGCCCCCGGTGGCGGCCAGCAGCACCGGGGTGTCGATCAGGGCGTTGAGGTCGATCAGGTCGAACAGGTGCTTGAGCAGGCCCGGGTAGGAACCGCGATACACGGGCGCTGCGACGATCAGCAGGTCGGCGCTTTCGATGGCCTGCAACTCGGCTTCGACTTCCGCCGCCAGTTCCTGACGGGACAGGGCCGCGCCCAGCGGCCGGGCGATGTCGCCCAGTTCGATGAGCTTGCTCTCGATCGGCAATTGCCCCGCCAGTTCGGCGAGCAGCGCCTGGGTCAGCACCAGGGTGCGCGAGGGGCGCCAGGTTCCACCGGACAGGGCAACGACTTTTAATGGACGCGACATGATCAGTTCCTTTGTTGAACAGGGCTCAACGAGCAGTGAGTAGTCCCAGGGCTTGAGCAAGAGCTGTACCAGCGACGCAAAGCCTTGAGTGGCGGGGCTTGTGGCGCTGTTCCAGGATCAGGCTGTTGTTGGGAAGACACTGTTTTGTTGATTGGCTGTTGCCTGGCGAACAGTTGCTCAGGCAACAGCAGGCGACGCGATGGACCTGTTATAAAGGCTTACTGATATTCCTAAAAAATACTTTATTTCCATATTTATAGTTATTTTTGGAATATAAAAGGGTGATATGGACCGCGATAGGAGTAATCGATAGCCACTATCGAGCGTGATGATTTCTGTCCCGGGAAGGGCGCCGGTAGCCTGTGTTCATTGCCTCGCAGCCCAGATCCAGGAGCCTTTGCCATGAACCCTTCGCTCGTCCTTTCCCTGCTTGTCGTCACTGCGGTGCTGGCCGGTTGTGCCAGCCAGCCGGGCCCGGAATCGCGCCCATACACCGCCGAGGAAACCCGCGAACTGGCGCTGGAAGCACTGAACCGGCGCGGGCTGTCCTTTGACGAATACCAGCAGAAGAAGGCCGAGCTGCTTGCCCCGCAGCGGACCTATGGTTTCGACCGGCAGGGGGAAATGAACGCCGAACACAGCGTGCCCCTGCATGGCCGTGCCAGCTGAGTTGTCGATCTGCCGCAGCCCTGCCCGCAGAGGCTGATGGACAGCCGATGGCAGTTGGCAAAACCCTGTGATGATTTTCCCGCCTCCCGCCTTGTTCTTCGGCCCCTTGGCCGAACCTCGCTTAACCCGGCTCCCGGAGCCTGTTAAGCTGCCCCTCGGGAGCGTTCCTACGCACTTTTAAATGAAGTTGTTCTTCTTTAACTGCATCCGATCGGGTATTGCTGACGGTCTGCCGTTTTTGCGTTGCTGAAAGGGCGCGTATCAGCGTTCGGCACCGAGCGAACCTTGATCCTGGAACAGGCTCTGCGGGTATTTTTGCGATGAATAAACGTCCTCTCTATTTCGACTACGCCGCCACCACGCCGGTGGACGAGCGAGTCATTCAGGTGATGGTGGAATGTCTGGGGTTCAAGGGTAACTTCGGCAATCCAGCGTCCAGTTCCCACGCCTTCGGCCAACAGGCCCGGCGCAGCGTCGAGCTGGCGCGGCAGCAGGTCGCCCAGCTGGTGGGCGCGGCACCCGAGCAGATCGTCTGGACCTCCGGCGCCACCGAATCCAACAACCTGGCGCTCAAGGGCGTGGCCCAGGCCCGGGGCGTATCCGGCGGGCACATCATCACCAGCCAGATCGAACACAAGGCCATTCTCGACACCGCCAGCCAGCTGCAGGCCGCCGGCGTGGCAGTGACTTACCTGGTGCCGGACAGCGACGGGCTGATCACGCCCGAGGCGGTCAGTGAGGCCATGCGCGACGACACTTTTCTGGTGTCGCTGATGTTGGTCAATAACGAACTGGGCACGCTCAACGACATCCCGGGCATTGGCCGCGTGGTCCGCGAGCGCGGGGCGCTGCTGCATGTCGACGCGGCCCAGGGCGCGGGCAAGGTGGCGATCGACCTGGCGCAGTGGCCGGTGGACTTGATGTCCTTTTCCGCCCACAAGATTTACGGCCCCAAGGGCATCGGCGCGCTGTACGTCGGCCCTCGCGCGCAGCAGCGCCTGCAGGCGCAGATCCACGGCGGCGGCCATGAGGGCGGTTTGCGCTCCGGGACGCTCGCGACCCATCAGATTGCCGCCATGGGCGCCGCCTTTGCCCTGGCAGCCGAGCATTTCGACGAAGAGGCGGCGACCATCGCCCGTCTGCGCGAGCGCCTGCTCGAACAATTGGCCGATGTGCCGGGGCTGCGCTTGAACGGCAGCCCGGCCCAGCGCATTCCCCATACCTTGAGCCTTACCTTCGGTGAAGGGGAGTTCAACCCGGCGGCCCTGAGTGCCTCCATCGCGTTTTCCGCGACCTCGGCCTGCAACTCGGCGAGCAATGCGCCGTCCCATGTATTGCTGGCGCTGGGGCTCGACGCCCGGGCGGCGGGTCGGACCATCCGCCTGAGCCTGGGGCGTTTCACCACCGAGCAGGACATCGATCAGGCTGTCCAGCTGATCAAGGCTTCATCCGCCAGTGCACCGGCGTTCTGGGCGGTTGCCCAACCCTGAGGGCCGATGCCCTCGGTATCCAATAACAATGATTCACCTGGTAGCAGGAGACACAATGAGTACGCAGCCCTTGACCAATGGAGTGGTCCCCCAGCGCCTGGCGCGCACCCGTGAGCTGATGAGCCGCGAGGGCATTCATGCCCTGCTGGTGCCGTCGGCCGATCCGCACCTGTCGGAGTACCTGCCCGGTTACTGGCAAGGCCGGCAGTGGTTGTCGGGCTTTCACGGTTCGGTCGGCACCCTGATCGTGACGGCGGATTTCGCCGGGGTCTGGGCCGATAGCCGTTATTGGGAGCAGGCGACCAAGGAACTCAAGGGCAGCGGTATCGAGCTGGTCAAACTGTTGCCGGGTCAGCCCGGTCCGCTGGACTGGCTGGCCGAGCAGACCCCGGAAGGGGGCGTGGTCGCGGTCGACGGCGCGGTGATGGCGGTGGCTTCGGCGCGAACCCTGGGCAACAAACTGCAGGAGCGTGGTGCTCGCCTGCGCACCGATATCGATCTGCTGAACGAGGTCTGGAGCGATCGCCCGAGCCTGCCGGATCAGCCGATCTATCAGCATTTGCCGCCTCAGGCCACGGTCAGCCGGGTCGAGAAGCTCGGCAAGTTGCGTGAAACCCTGAAAGAGCGAGGCGCGGACTGGCATTTCATCGCCACCCTCGATGACATCGCCTGGCTGTTCAACCTGCGCGGCGGCGACGTCTCGTTCAACCCGGTGTTCGTCTCCTTCGCCCTTATCAGCCAGCAGCAGGCGACGCTGTTCGTGGCGCTGAGCAAAGTCGATGACGCCTTGCGCGCCGTGCTGGAGCAGGACAGCATCAGCCTGCGTGACTACAGCGAAGTGGCCGCGGCCCTGAGTGCGATCTCCGACGGCACCAGCCTGTTGGTGGATCCGGCGCGGGTTACCGCCGGTTTGCTGGATAACCTCGGTAGCGGCGTGAAGCTGCTGGAAGGCCTGAACCCGACGACGTTGGCCAAGTCCCAGAAAAGCCTGGCTGATGCCGAGCATATCCGTCAGGCCATGGAGCAGGACGGTGCGGCGCTCTGCGAATTCTTCGCCTGGCTGGAGTCGGCCTGGGGCCGTGAACGCATCACCGAACTGACCATCGACGAGCACCTGACCGCGGCCCGCACCCGTCGCCCCGGCTACGTCTCCCTGAGTTTCAACACCATCGCCGCGTTCAACGCCAATGGCGCGATGCCGCATTACCACGCCACTGAAGAAGAGCACGCAGTGATCGAAGGCGATGGCCTGCTGCTGATCGACTCCGGCGGCCAATACCTGGGCGGCACCACAGACATCACCCGCATGGTTCCGGTCGGTACTCCGAGCGCCGAGCAGAAGCGCGATTGCACGCGGGTGCTCAAGGGCGTGATCGCCCTGTCCCGGGCGCAGTTCCCGCGGGGCATCCTGTCGCCGCTGCTGGACGCCATCGCCCGCGCGCCGATCTGGGCCGAAGGCGTGGACTATGGGCACGGCACCGGCCATGGCGTGGGGTACTTCCTCAATGTCCACGAAGGCCCGCAAGTGATCGCCTATCAGGCGGCACCAGCACCGCAAACCGCGATGCAGCCAGGGATGATCACCTCGATCGAGCCGGGTACTTATCGTCCGGGCCGTTGGGGCGTGCGCATCGAAAACCTGGCGATGAACCGTGAGGCAGGCACTAGCGAATTTGGCGAGTTCCTCAAGTTCGAAACCCTGACCCTGTGCCCTATCGATAGCCGCTGTCTGGAGCCTTCGCTGCTGACCCAGGACGAACGTGAGTGGCTCAACGCCTACCACGCCGAAGTGCGTCGGCGCCTGAGTCCGCTGCTGCAGGGCGCGGCGCTGGAGTGGCTGAATACCCGTACCGCCACCCTCTGAATGTGAATCGCGCTGCCAGCCTAAAGCCGGCAGCGCGAATTGCATTGCTTGTCGTGCAGACGCCTTGGCTTAGCTCAGGGCTTCGAGGACAAAGTCCAGGCGATCCTGGCCGAAGAACAACTGGTTATCGACGAACATGCTCGGCGCGCCAAACACGCCGCGCTGCAAGGCTTGTTCGGTCTTGTCCTTGAGGGCGTTCTTGACCTCTTCATCGTTGGTCAGGGCCAGCACCTCTAGGGGATCGAATCCCCCCTCACTGAGTACCGCTGCCACCGTGGCCTGATCGTTCAGGTTGCGCTTCTCGACCCAGAGTGCGCGGAACAGGCAGTCGATAAAGGCAACGAACCGTTGCGGATGTCGCAGCTGCATGCCAGTCACCGCGCGCATCAGCAGCAGGGTGTTGATCGGGAAGTGCGGATTGAACGCCAATGGCACCTCATAACGTCTGGCATAACGCGCCAGGTCCTGAAGTGTGTAGCGCCCTTTGGCGGGGACGCTGATCGGCGATGCGTTGCCAGTGGCCTTGAATACGCCACCGAGCAACATGGGTTGATAAATCAGTTGGCTACCTGTCTGGGCACAGATCTTCGGCAGTTGGGTGTAGGCCAGGTAAGAGGTCGGGCTGCCCAGGTCGAAAAAGAACTCGACGGTTTTGCTCATCGGTGATGCTCCCTTTTTGTTGTTGTGGAGGAGGGGGTTACCAGCGTTCGTTCCAGGGCCGCAGATCCAGCTCGAAGGTCCAGGCATCCCGTGGCTGGCTGTGCAGATGCCAGTAGTTGTCGGCGATGTGCTCGGGGTTGAGGATGCCGTCTTCATCCTTGAGCGCGTACTTTTCCGGGAAACTGTTGCGGATGAAGTCAGTGTCGATGGCGCCATCGACCACCACATGAGCAACGTGGATATTCATCGGCCCCAGTTCGCGGGCCATGCTTTGCGCCAGCGCGCGAATGCCATGCTTGGCTCCGGCAAAAGCGGCAAAGCCCGCTGCGCCACGCAAGCCTGCGGTGGCGCCGGTGAACAGGATGGTTCCGCGTTTGCGAGTGACCATGCGCTTGGCCACTTCTCGCGCATTGAGGAAACCCGAGAAGCAGGCCATCTCCCAGATCTTGAAGTACTTGCGCGCTGTTTCCTCGAGGATGCTGCACGGCACGTTGGCGCCAATATTGAACACCAGGGCCTCGATCGGGCCGATCTCGCTCTCGATCTGTTCGATCAAGGCAATCACTTCTTCCTCTTTTCGAGCATCGCAGGCAAACCCGTGGGCTTCGCCTCCCGATTGCTGGATGGCCTCTACCAGTGGCTGCAACTTGTCCGCGCTGCGTCGGGTGACACAGGCCACAAGACCTTCCTGGGCAAAACGCTTGGCAATTGCACCGCCTGTGGCATCGCCGGCTCCGACGACCAAAACGACTTTCTTGTTCTCTGTAGCTGTAGTCATGGTGGGATCGCTCTATTGGTAAACGGTCGTTAACTAAACGAACGTTATGCTACGATTCACCAAGCGTCAAGGCGAAGAGAGGAGAGGGGCGTCATGCGTTATTCAGCCAGTCACAAGCAGGAAACCAGAGAGCGATTGCTGCAGAGCAGCGCGGTGTCAGCCAAAAAGGAAGGGTTTTCGACTGTGGGTGTCGATGGCCTGATGAAAGCGATCGGGCTGAGTGGCGGTGCGTTCTACAGCCACTTTTCGTCCAAGGATGAACTGTTCGGTTCGATTGTCGAACGGGAACTGAGCCAGAGCCTTGAACGTCTGGGCGCCGATGGCGAGCAAAGCCGGATGCGGCTTGAACGCTGCCTCAAGCATTACTTGAACATGGCGCATCTCGAGAGTCCTGAAACAGGCTGTGCGCTGCCAACCTTGGGCGCGGAAATTTCACGGGCGGACGAGGGGGTTCGACAGCAGGCAGAGGAGTGGATTTGCCGCTTGCAGCAGAGTTGGGCGCGTACCCTGGGCAGCGATAGCCTGGCCTGGTCGATTCTGTCGCAATGTGTGGGGGCACTGGTGGTGGCGCGAATGCTGGTCAGTCCGGACATTCAGCGCCAGGTCCTGAAATCGAGCCATGACGAAATTGTTCGTCAGTTGCCAACACAGGATGTGCAGTAGGCAGGTGCTGCCTACTTGCAGATGACGATCATGCTGCGGCTGGTGTAGCCGGCGGGGTTCAGGCCGAAGGGGTAATCACCCGGATCCTCCACCGTATCGCCGGACTTGGCGATCACTTTGTAGCCTTTGGGGCCACAGGAGGTAGCAGCACTGGCGTAGCATTTGTCCCAGGAGGAGGACAGGCCGGAGCAGTTGATATGTAGGCCCTTCTTTCCGCGCTTGACCTCGGTTTTCGAAGTTGCGGCGCAACCTGCGATGGCAAGTACGGCTAACAGAATCAAAAAACGTTTCATTCCTGTCCCTATTGCTGATCCCGGATCTGTTGTCCAGGTTCGACTGCGTTGGCTGTCACTTTGGCGTCTGTGCGGTCCTTGCCTGAAAAATCCATGACTGGCGCTGAGTTACAGCGCCTAAACATGGCCTAATTGAGCGGCAAATACCAGAGCTATGTACAACCGAGAATCAATCAGCCGCTACCAAAGGTTTCGATTCGCTGCGCATGGTCAGGGTCGCGCCCACTGACGCCAGGATGATGCAGGCAATAGCCAGCCACTGCGCCAGAGACAGGAATTCGTGGAGGAACAGTAGCCCGGACAAGGCGCCGAAAGCTGGCTCGATGCTCATCAGCGTGCCGAAGGTTCTCGCCGGCATTCGGGTCAGGGCAACCATCTCCAGGCTATAGGGGAGGGCGGTGGAGAGAATGGCGACACCTATGGCGATGGGAATCAGGCTGGGCGTCAGCAAGGCGGCCCCGGCATGCACGATACCGATAGGCGCGACGAACAAGGCGGCGATCATTACGCCCAGTGCTGCGGTCTGGATGCCGTTGTCGGCCCCGGCCTTTTGCCCGAACAGAATGTAAAGCGCCCAGCACACACCAGCCCCCAAGGCATAGCCCGCGCCGATCAGGTCGATGCCGGCGCTCGTATCGCTGGTAGGGATCAACAGCAGCAGGCCGATAATCGCCAGGGCAATCCAGAGAAAGTCGATGGCTTTTCGCGAAGCATAAATGGCCACGGCAAGCGGGCCAGTGAATTCCAGGGCGACGGCGATTCCCAAGGGAACGCTGCGTAGCGACATATAGAAGAGGAAGTTCATTCCGCCCAGCGCCATTCCGTAGACGATGACCGTGCGCAGGGACTTGGCGGTGAGCTTGGCGCGCCAGGGGCGCAGCAGAAGCAGCATGATGATGCTGGCGAAGATCAGGCGCAGTGTTGTGGTGCCCTGCGCGCCCACGATCGGGAACATGCTTTTGGCCAGTGACGCACCGGACTGGATGGACGCCATGGCAATAAGCAGCAGTCCCACCGGGAACAGGGTTGAGGCTAGGCTGCGGGGCTGGTCATTCATGGCAAGGCATCATCCGGATCAGGGGGGTGGGTTCGGTGCGCCAACATGATGCTCAACTAAGAAGGCTTGAGCAATATATTGCTCATGGTGTTTCTGCTCTTCTTATATAGAGGAGGATTCATCTGTTTTTGCAGGTTATTGATAGAAAAGACAAATTAGGGGTTGACGGCAGATTCTACAGGTCTATAATTCGCCCCACTTCCGGCGCAG